>CAZEYK010000019.1:12796-17036 GCA_964516055.1 uncultured Gammaproteobacteria bacterium | reverse complement strand
GGTACTCTTTTACTGCTTCCAACACACGATCGCTTGTATTTTGCGATTTTTTAGGATCATCGGCCATGTTTTGGGCTCCTCTTTCAAGTCTTGGAGACAATGCTGATCACAAAGATAGCACCGCTATTGAACGACAGAAATAGTCCACGTTCTGTCTTCATAGAATTTGCCACAAAAATATTAAAAAGAAAAGCCAATTACAAAAACAGACACCACGTATGGTGTCTGTAATTTTGTCGGGGAGAAAGGACTCGAACCTTCGGCCTCACGCTCCCAAAGCGCGCGCTCTAGCCAACTGAGCTACACCCCGAATTATCAATTGATTATTCACAATTGATTATTAACCTACAAAAAATGAAAGTCAAAGATCAATTGTAATACTCTCGTGCCGGGGGAGAGAATTGAACTCTCGACACGAGGATTTTCAGTCCACTGCTCTACCACTGAGCTACCCCGGCCTATAAAAAACAATTGACTATTAACGATGAACAATCAACTCTTAAAAAAACAAGTTAAGTGTAAACTATTAATAGTCAACGGTCATTGTGGACCAGACAGGACTCGAACCCGCCACCCCCGCCGTGCAAAGGCGGTGCTCTACCAGATGAGCTACTGGCCCATAATAAAAGTTTATGTACGTATCCCCCCAAAGAGAGAAACAAAAGCGAAAAAAGTATATCAGTATGGCAAAATTATGTCAAGAATCATTTGCCGCTTCTGCTTGCAACGGCAAAGAAGCAAGTATCTGCTTCATATCCTTTTTCTGTTGTGACTTTAGTTGTTGAAAGGTTCGCTTTGTCCATGGACTTTCTCGTAACAATTGAGACATCCAATTTCCTCCAACTAAGTGCGGCAACAACACATAATTTGCCCCTGCATGATACAAATCATCCAAAAATTTATTATGAAATAATGTCGCAATAATATATGGCTTTTGAGATCGATCACGTACATTTCGAATAAGCGTCAGCTGATCATCTTCTTCATGAATCGTAGAAATAATCATCTTTGCTTTTTCTAATGGTACCTGAGACAAAAATTCTACATCAGCCACGTCCCCAAAGTATACAGGAATGCCCAAATGCTTCGCCTTGTCTACCACAAGAGGATTATAATCAATAACTGCAAATTTTTTTCCTTGCGCCTTCAACTCATCACAAATACGCCACCCAATCCGATGATATCCAATAACCCATACGTCATATTTTTCAATAACATCTTCTTGTTGTTGATATTTATCTTTTCCAAAAAAATCAAAAAGTGGCTTCAACAGACGATACAATTGTTCATTATATGACACCACATACGACGAAATAAAAATGGTTACAAGTGCCACAAAAGTAAACAACGTCAAACTTTCGTCACTCACAAACCCCTCCTGCTGACCAGTAAACAAAAGAATAAAACCGAACTCACTCACTTGTGCGGCAGTAAGACCAATGAGTAAACAATTTCTTCTGGTAAATCGCATAACGCGAAAAAGCACAAACAAAATAAGAGGATTCCCCACCAAAATAAATAACGACAATAAAAGTCCAGGACCAAGCACAACAGAAATATTTCCAACCCCCATTTCACTTCCAAGAATAATAAAAAAGAGCACAATAAAAAAATCTCGAAGCGGACGAATTTTACTTCCAATCTCCAAACTATATTTTGAAGAACCCAAAGAAATACCCGCCATAACGGCACCAATCTCAAGGGAAAATCCAAACCAATACACTAAACTAGAAATACCAAAACACCACGCAATAGTAAACAAAAACAAAAATTCACCAGAATTCGCAACCTTATTCAAAAGCGGAGGAAGCAATACCCGAGCCAAAAAATATATCACCGCAACCAGCACCCCGCCTTTCAACAAAAAAATACTCAATGCACCCCACGTACCATTTCCAGAAAAAAATGTTTTAAACAAAATCATCACCGTAATAGCGATAACATCTTGTACAAGCAAAAGCCCTACCGTAAAACGCCCATACACACTTTCTAAATCCTGCTTATCAGACAACAACTTGATAATAATAATCGTACTTGAAAACGTAATAGCAATAGAAAGATACAACGCTTCAAATGTCCCAAGCCCAAGCGCCGTCAAAAGCAACCAACCAATAACTCCCGTAAATAATACCTGCCCCACACCAGCAACCACGGCGACCTTCCCCACCCGACGGATATACTTAAAATCCAAACTTAACCCAACCAAAAATAACAACAACACCACACCAAGCTCGGCAAATGCCTGAAATGAAGAACTGTCTCCATGAATAACATTCAAAAATACTGGACCCGCAATAATTCCCGCAACAATGTACGCAATCATCAATGGTTGCCGAAGCAATCGAACAATAAATGCAATGCTTACGGTAATCCCCAAAAGGATACTAATTTGTAAAAAAATATTTTCAATCATAATGCAAAAAGTATACCAAAAATATTGACATACTTCTACGCCAAATCACACGTTACCCTCGTCTAAAAAATAACGACACCATTGTTTTAGTTTTTCGTAACAATCCCAACAACGCAACACCTCGTGCCCGTAAAAATAATCCAAACAAAATAGACGTTAATCCACCAGCTGTCGCCGTTAAATATTTTTCCGCAATATCAGCATCCACACTTCCATCAGATGATGCACTCTGAGAAACAAATGGTTCAATCGATCCTGTTTTTACAATATCACCAACAGCTCGCGGCAATAATTGATATCCCTGTTTTATTTGTCCCAAAATTCCTACAACATCAACTATGTCACCAAGAACAACATGATCAGCAGGAATAGCCGCCCCTTTTTTAAAATATACTTTAATTTCATCCGTACCATCATCAATATACATATACGACCGCTGCAATTCAGTTACCTCACCAGATATTTTCAAAAACCACCCTTCATATTCTTCAGTGATATTTTCAATATCAACCATTTGTGCAGCCAAATCATGCCCTTGCCCCACCAAAACAATATTTGAATGATCATCAATTTTTATACGACGCTCACCCTGAGATTCACGTATTTCTCCAGTAACCTCAACAAAATCACCCACGGACATATCAGGAAAATCTTTTTTGTACATATATACTTGAACACCACCAAACTCAGGATCCGTAATATAAAAATATTGTGTAGAAAACACCCCAGGCAACACGGTAACAATTCCCCGAACCTGTACCACGTCGCCAATATCGGCAAAAGGAACTTCTGCCAAAGACAACGCACTAACAAGCTGATTCCCTTTAATTTTTTTTGTACTGTTATGATCAATGCTCACAGATGCCTCACAAATATTTTCCGCACCAGGAGTAATAACCACAGACCAACAATACTCTCCTGTCTGAGAAAACACATAACTTGCCCCTTCCACAACATCATCATACAACAGCTCAACAGCAACAACGCCATCAGGGTACAACAAACGCACACTATCAAACGTATTATTAAGGACAATCTTCGTCACCTCACGATCAAACACAAGATACGATTGAGGAAGAAGCACGGTTCCATCAGAAAAAGAGTATGCTCTCGAACCTCCTTCACCATCGTCAAGAGATAATCCAGACAAATCAATAAGTTGACTCGTAGGATTAAATAGCTCAACAAATTCAGCATCATCACTTCCCTCGGGATTCGGAAATATTTCACTAATAATCACATCATCCACCCCAGCATATGCAACATACCCGCCAACAAATACATGTTCTACAGGAAGAACGTTCAATGTAATTTTCTGAACAGCCGTGTTCCCCTCATTATCAACAACAGAAAAATCAACTTCATATTCTCCCGCTTCCCAAAATACCCAAGATGCCGTTGCCTGATCTATCTGTTCACCAGAAAAAATCCACGTCGTACTCACAACAGAACCATCCGGATCATAACTATCAGACCCATCAAAATAGGCCACATCCCCAACAGAAACAACAGGGGGATAATCAACCACCACCACAGGATCAAGTGCTTCACGAGAAATCTCATTTTTCTTCCCAGGTGTGACAGTAGTACTCCACACAAAAGACATATCCGTATCATCTCTCGAAAAGCTCACATCTTCACCAATGCTCCCCGAATATTCAATAACATCAACAAGAATATCATTAGGCGAAAACAATTGTACTTTTTCTTCACCACTATTATTTAAAGCCAACCCCGTTTCAGAGCGCGGAAACGAAATAATCTCACCTGCATCAAGATGAACATTACGTAACACAAATCGTTTTTTTGTGGCGTCACCAATTTTCC
>CAZEYK010000019.1:0-12786 GCA_964516055.1 uncultured Gammaproteobacteria bacterium | reverse complement strand
CCCATTTAAATCAATCCCTGCTTTCCCAATATTTTTAATCTCCACAAATTCATTTTGACTATCGTCCCCTGCAGGATTTGGAAAAACCTCATTAATAACAACCTCTCCCGAAAGCACATATGATTGAGTATCCCCACCGTCCTGATCAGACGCAACAGGAAAAGAAATAACATTTGGTTTCCCCGGCGTCGGAACATCAGTCACCACAAAATCATGCCGATCATAATTACTATCAATACCATCATGCTTTCGTGCAAGCGAATAAGGATCCTTCGGAGCATCAGCATTACTCGTAATATTCCCATCATCCCATTTTCCATAAGTTACCTTGTCAATGAGCGTGCCATCAGAAGAAAACAATGAAAGCATATCTCCATCATTGTTCAAATTTCCTTTCGGCTTCTCAATAACAAAAAAATTTCCTGGTGACAAACTTCCAGACAACATTGTTTTTGCTTCACTTCCATCCTCAAGCCACCATCCCGTAAAATCAATAACAGACACACCTGAATGAAACAATTCCACAAATTCTTCCTGACCATCCGCAGGATCCGAAACCAATTCATTAATAACCACAATCCCCTCATAAAAAAAAGTATCGTCTTCAATATCACTAGCCGGATTTCCTCCTCCACCAGATTCATTCGTCTGAGGTGTTTCCTCCGAAGAAACACTATTTTCACCACCCTGAGTACTGTTATCCGTTAATAAAAAAGGCAACGCCAACACATGTTCGTCACCAACCACAAAATTCCGAACTATTGTTTGAGTTGAATCAGGAGAGGCAACGGTTGCCCGATCATCACTGCCAAACCCAACACTATCCACCAGTGTATCCTCATAAAATAATTGAACGTAATCTCCCCCATTATTCAATATCGCCTGAGAAAACGTACGCACAAAAAAATCATGAGCACCAATCACTCCCTCCAACACAACCGTATGAGAAGCTCCATCTTCAATAACATACGAACCCAAAGACACCTCCACATCATTAGGATTGTACAACTCAACCCACTCCGAAGAGCTCGCAGCAGTAACAGGATATACTTCACTAATTACAAGAGACACCACAGCAACTGAAATATCAGGGGGGGAAGGAAGCAGCAAAATAGTCACTGTTTGTTGTACCGTTGCAGAAACCTCATCAACATCAACAACCATCAAAGACACAGCAAACTCATTTGCATCATCAAATACATGAGTTGTTGTAACTCCAGAAGAAGAACTTCCATCACCAAAATTCCATATATATTGAACAAGACGATCATTTGGAAAAGATTTTATCCCAGAAAAAACCAATTCCTCCCCAATAAATGCCGTTGTCGTATTTATTGTAATAACCGCTTCAGGAAAAATAACCTCAATAGGGGGATCTTCACCACCACCTGTCCCCTGCCAAAAATTTTCTTTTCCCACACTATTCCCATCGGGATGTTCTCGCCAATTTTCAATAGTATAATCTGCCAACAACAAATTAATCCGCTCCAAAGAAAAATGTGTGTCCCCCACATAAGAAAACTGCTCCACAAAATTTCCACGAGAATCTTTTAACCCAAGAGGCTCTCCTCCCTCATTGAGGGTCCCCCAAGAACTGTCAAACACAGTGGAACTCACATCGTAAACAGAAAAAAATTGATCACTATTTTGGGCAATAATCGCAATTTCTCCAGGGTCAAGCACTGCATCCCCCTGAACCAATGCCAACCGATGATTGGTATCTGCTTCCCAAAATACCCAACCATCCATATCTACAGGAGAAGAACCAACGTTAGTAATCTCCACCCACTCCAAACCACTCGATTCATAAGCCCCAATTTCGCTAATAACTATTGAGGCTTCCTCCCCCCAAACAAATGAATACAAAAAAATGCTCACAAAAAAAATTGCCAACACAAATATATGTCTTTTTATTGTCATACCCCCTTACCCTCCTTAAAAATTATGAAATAACTGTAACATAAAAAAATACAACGTCCAATGCAACATATGCACAATAAATCATCAAAATATGTATAGACTTTCTTATACATTGTGGATAACACTGGGGATAAACACCACCAAATGTGCATAACTTATTAAAAAATACATGTATATTCTAGTTTATACAAAAAAAATTTAGCTTAAATAAGCCAATTCTTTGAACAAACCCGCAAGAATAAGCCAAATCATTGACAAAACGCCTAAAATAAGCTATTATATAAACAGTTAAATAGTTCTTTGGAAAAAATTCATGATGTATCGAGTTCTTGCAAGAATCATTGCAGGAATCAGATACCCTTCTTACTATTCCTTTAAGTTCTGAGCTACCCCTTGTATAAGCAAAAGTACCCACTAGCATATACAAACAAATGGGATCCAACAAAAGCTCAAAACAAAAACAAAAGAAAAAGGACAGCTCAGAATAGGTGCCTCCCACCAAAAGTCGCTAAACTCTAGCGATACCGGGAGTCTACACCACTGGACGGTAGAAGGGCATGTACCCATCCCAGTCGATGGCTTGCTAAGATCCTTTTTAAAGTATCAAAATCTATTTGATATTACAAAAAGGATCAAAGCGCTCCTAGGATGGATAGTAAGGCGACTCGCCATTTCTATAACCTAGAGCGTATGTCGCCTTTTTTTATATACAAAAAACTTGCTGAACAAATAAAAAAGAAGTATACTCAAAAAACTACAGCTTTAACCGCGAGAAATATGTCTAGCAACAAAACACCACAAGAAGAATATTTTGATAAAGAATTTTTAGTACAAATCAAAAAAATACTTGAAGAAGAACAAAAGAAAATTCAAAAAGAATTATCTTCTTTTACGTCTCCAAACCCAGATGACCCAAATGACTTTAATGCAAATTTTCCAAATTACGGAGATGAAGAAGACGATAATGTTCAAGAAATCGAGCAATTCACGGTAAATAAACCACTTGAAATTATCCTAGAAAAAAAACTCCGTGATGTAAATTCAGCCCTCGATCGATTGAAAAAAGGAACCTATGGTATCTGTAAATATACGGGCAACCCAATTGATAAACAACGTCTTCTTGCAAGACCAACATCAAGTTCAACAATAGATGCAAAAAAAGTCCTTAAACAAGAGCCTTAAACCCGCTCACCAAAGAAACACAAAAACCCGCTACATCGTATCAATTGCAATTAGCGGGTTTCTTTTGCTTATTGATCAATGGATCAAATACATTGTCACCAACCATCCCAAAAATCCAATTTATCTTATAAAACCATGGCTTGGATTTGAGCACTTCAATAACCCCGGAATCGCATTTGGTATCTCTATCCCAAATACAATTATTGTTATTTTATCTCCACCGTTAATTTTTGCTCTCGGGTACTACTTAATAAAAACAAACAAAACCACACTACACACAATAGGAACAATGATCCTTCTGTTTGGAGCAACATCAAACTTAATTGATAGAATTATTTTTGGGATAACGATTGATTATCTAAGGATTTATACATCTATTATAAATATTGCTGACGCGATGATTACGGCAGGAGCCATAGGTATTTTGTTTAGTGACGTGTATAACAAACACACACATAATAATAAACAAGGAGGGATATGTACACAAAAATCAACGCCGCCACTCTTATCGGATTAGAGTGCGAGCAAACAACAGTAGAAGTTGACATCAGTGGAACCTGGCCAGGATTTCAAATTATTGGGCTTACTGATGTTGCCATTCAAGAAGCCAAAGAGCGAATAAAAACTGCCTGGAAAAACAGTGGCTATATATTTCCAAATAACGCAAGAATTGTCATAAATTTAGCCCCCGCAGATAGCAAAAAAGGCGGTTCAAGCTATGATGTGCCAATGGCGATAGGCATGTACCTTTCACTCAATAAAATAGACAGCACTCCGCTCGAAACTAACGTATACATTGGAGAGCTTGCGCTAGACGGTAGTGTCCGGCATGTCAATGGAGTGCTACCACTTACCATATTTGCCAAAGAGCAAGGATACAAAGAAATTTTCGTTCCCGAAACAAATGCACAAGAAGCAAACATCATTCCAGAAATAACGGTTTATCCAATAAAAACATTTAAACAACTGGTGGAACATATCACTGGCATAAACCACATACTACCCAAAGAAAAAACCGCATACACCAGAAAAAAGCCCACCTACCATTTAGACATGGCGGATATAAAAGGACAAGAAAGTGCAAAACGCGCACTCGAAATTGTGGCAAGCGGTGGACACAACATACTACTATCCGGTCCACCTGGATCAGGGAAAACGCTACTTTCTAGAACACTCCCCTCAATTTTGCCTCCAATGTCTACTCAAGAATGTATAGAGGTAACCAAAATTTATTCAGCATCAGGACTACTGCCACCAAATACAGATCTCATTACCACACGACCATTTCGATCTCCCCACCACACCAGCAGTACAGCATCTATTATAGGAGGAGGGAGAACACCCAAACCTGGAGAAATATCGCTTGCACATAGAGGGATTTTCTTTGCTGATGAATTTCCCGAATTCCCCAAACAAATTATAGAAAGCCTCCGCCAGCCACTTGAAGATAAAATAATAACCGTCTCCCGTGTACAAGGAACAGCAACATTCCCAGCAAATATCATGCTTGTCGCAAGTATGAATCCTTGCCCATGCGGTTTTGCTAGTGATCCAAGCAAACAATGTACTTGCTCACCACAACATGTTGAGCGCTATAACAAAAAACTCAGCGGCCCCATTCTTGATCGAATTGATCTGTATGTTGAGGTACCAAAAATTCCTTTTGAGAAATTAAACGAAACCATCACAACAGAAACATCAAAAACCATGAGAAATAAAGTCTCTGCCGCTCGTCAAAAACAACAAAAACGGTTTACAAATAGCACCACGGTATGCAACAGTGAAATGACCAATAAAGAAATCACCGCCCATTGCCAACTAGACGACGGAACAAAACAACTTCTAAAGCAGGCCGTATCTCAACTAAATATTTCTCCCAGAAGTTACTTCCGAATTATCAAAGTGGGGAGAACCATAGCAGACCTTGCTGATAGTGAACACATACACCAAGAACATATTGCCGAGGCCCTCCAATATAGAAAAAAAGAGTAGGCGCGAACACCTACTCTTTTTTATTATCTAATATATGCCAGTGGGTTTGTTCTTTTCCCATTAACCCTAACCTCAAAGTGAATATGTGGTCCAGTAGAACGCCCTGTAGAACCCATTAATGCAATTGTTTGACCTTGCACAACTGTTTCTCCAACACTCACAAGTAACTTCGAAGAATGACCATACAGAGTGTTAATTCCACCGCCATGATCAAGAATAACATAACAACCATATCCACCATTCCAACCACATTGAGATTTAATAACTCGTCCTGAACGAGACGCATACAACGGAGAACCAACCGGTCCTGCAATATCTAACCCCGTATGTAACACTCCATAGTACTGAGAAATCCTCCTAACAGACGTTGGCCACAAATACCCCGTTCCCGCAGGAGCAGAAATCGAGGGAGGAGGGGCGGAGACCTGATCAAAAGCCCTTGCAACACTCGCTGGCGCGGTATACGTTCGAATTGGTTGCGTTTTTTCTCCACCAGGAACAATTAATTCTTCACCAATCACGATATCAGCGCCCCCTGTTTGCAACTTATTAAATGAAATGATCTTCTCTTGTTCAGCATTATATAATCCTGCGATTTTACTTACTGTATCGCCCGAAGCAACTTTATGAACAACACCATCAACAGGAAGAATTTTCAATCGATCCCCAGGACGAATATACGAACGGGAAGTTAAATCATTCGCCCACAAAATAGTAACAACACTAAGACCATATCGTTCTGCAATTGAACCCAAGACATCACCAGGTTGAACTTCATAATACTCAATGTCACCACGACCAGAAGTTCCACTTATATTCTGTGCATTATTTGAAAGAGCTACAACGGAATCAGAAGATAAAATGGTAGGCTTTGTTAATGACGTTCCCCCAACACTAATTGCGGCCAAATCCTGCACAGTATTCACATTAGCAGAAGCATCTATCACCCCAACATCAACACCAACACTCCCGGAGCGCCACGTTTGCACTGGACCAACAACAACACTATCCGTATTAGCCACAACTTCTTCAATTTCTAAAAATTCATCATTTGATCCAACCAAAGAATACAACGCCGTTTCTCTCCCAGCGATAACCGCATCTGGTGTAAAAAATTTTGTATGAGGGATCATCACAACAAAAGCAAAAGAAAAAAGAACAAGCTGCAATACTCCTCGTTTTCCAAAAAAAACAAGCGCCCTCCCTCCCAAAGAAATAGCATCAGAAAGAATACCTCGATGAAAACGAAACCAATACCGATAAAAAACAATTCCCACGGTATTTCGGAAAAAGACCATTCCTTTACCAATAAAAGAAAAAAGGGAAAAAAATATATGAAAAAAGAAACGCTTTGCTTGGACAAGCGCTTTAAGAAGATACAAAAGTATTTTTTGTTGAAACTCTTGCATAGAAAATACCTTAATATCCTAGCATGCCAAAAGAAAAAAAGAAAGGGGGTATTTCAACGTTTTTTGCTAAACAGAGAGAAAAAAACCCACCGGTGCAATTGACAAAAAAATCAAAATTCGCTATCCTTTGGCTCAGAATATAATCAATACACATTACATATACAGTAATGTGTCCGGCATTGCTATGGCGAAGGCGGATTATCTAATACACTCTTATGAAACATACCACAAAAAAAATCGACGGAGGACAACTAGAAATTACGATAACGGTATCACCAAAAACTCAAGAAAAATTTTTAAAAAAAGCCGCAAAAGCATTATCTGAAAAAAAACCAATCAAAGGATTTCGAAAAGGAACCGCTCCATATGAAGTAATAACCAAAGAATTTGGAGAACTCTCTATTTTACAAGAAGCCCTTCACCCACTCGTGTCATCTGCGCTTGTTGAAGTAGTCAAAAAAGAATCTCTTGATACCGTAGGATCCCCTGCTATTGATGTTGAAAAAATGGCTCCAGGAAATGATTTTATATTCAAAGCAACGGTAGCACTTCTCCCAAAAGTAACGATAACAGACATAAAAAAAATAAAACTCACTAGCAAACAAAAGCCTATTACAGAAAAAGATCTTGAAGAAACCCTCGAAGCACTGCGCGGAATGAAGGCGACAGAAATTATTACAGACAAAACCGCAAAAACCGAAGACAAAGTAGTTGTGGATATGAGCATGGCTATCGACAACGTTCCTGTTGAAGGAGGAGACGCCAAAGATTATCAAGTGTATCTTTCAGAAAAACATTATATTCCGGGATTCAATGAACACTTAGTAGGATTAAAAAAAGGTGATACAAAAGAATTTTCTCTTACATTCCCAAAAGATCATTACCAAAAACTTCTTGCCGGGAAAAAAGTTGAATTTAAGGTAACAGTCAAAGATGTTTTTGTCAGAGAACTACCCGAATTAAATGATGCGTTTGCACAACTGCTTGGACAAAAAACATTCAAAGAACTCAAAGAACTCATAAAACAAAATCGTGAACACGAAGAGCAACAAAAATTTGAACAAACGCAGGAGATTGAACTTCTCGATCAACTTACCGACAAAAGTACTTTCGAAGAAATCCCTGATGTGATCGTCAATCATGAAAAAGAAAAAATATTTGTTGAGCTCAAACAAAGTTTAGAAAAAAATGGGATAACCATTGAACAATATTTGCAAGATATTAAAAAAGATGAAAAAACATTGTTTGCCGAATTTACCGAACAAGCAACAAAACGAGCAAAAGCGGCAATCGTGTCAAGACAAATTGCAAAAGATCACACTGAGCTAAGCGCAACAGAAGAAGAACTCGAAAAAGAAATTGAAAAACTCAAACTCATGTACGAAAATCATGAACACAAACCTGACTTTGAAAGAAGTGATATAAAAGATACTATTGCCAATTCTATCCAAAATCGCAAAGTGATACAATGGCTCAAAGAACAAGTAATAACAAAATAACAAAAAAGCTCACAACTATTGTGAGCTTTTTTCTATACAAACAACAACGAAACAAATGCCTAAGGCATCGTTATTATTGCATACTAATCATCACAACCTTATCCTTACTTTTATGTCCTTTCACAAGAGTAACCGATGATTTTGATACCTGAAAATATTTTGATAATACGAGTATGAGAGCTTTGTTGGCATCTCCATCAACAGGAGCGGCGGTAAGCTTTACTTTCAGTACACCGTTATCCATTTCTCCAACAACTTCATTTTTGGAAGAACGAGGAAGAACGCGAATAGATATTCTTTTTTCTATCATATACAAAAAAATATTGTTTACGGCATGTCCATACCACCTTTAGTCCACGGATGGCAACGAAGAATTCTCCACAACATCCTGGGGATACCGTGGATAACTCCTCGCTTTTGCACAACTACTTTGCCATATTCACTGCAACTTGGATAAAAAGGACAATACCCATGCGGAAAAAATTTCTTTCCCCAAAAACTATGATCCGGAGAAAAAAATTTTTGATACAAAAAAACGACAACCACCACCAGGGAGCGAGGAAGACAAAACAGTTTACACCCAAAGTTTCGCACGCGAAAATAGTCGATCAACATCCTCATATAACTCTTGATACGTAACACCATGCGCCGGAGGAAATGCCACAATTGAAACTACATATGAAGGTTTCAATGGATGCTGTTTCAACAACTGTTGGACACTTGCCCGCAAACGACGCTTTATAAGATTTCTTTGCACCGCACTTTTGTGTACTTTTTTCCCAACAACAAATCCAATTAACGTATCCACATAATTCACATATCGTGGATACTTTTTTGTATCTACTCGCCAGACTTTCAAACTAACAAATTTTCCACGAACAAACTTCCCTTCTTTAAAGAGAATATCAAAATCTTTTTTATGTTTTAATCGATGTGCTCGTGGAATCATATATAAAAACGATACTATATCCCTATACATTATAGTATATCAAAAAGAACTCGGTTTCCCGAGTCTTTTTATGAAGTTTTTGCAGCCATTTTTGCTGCTTTTTTTACTTTTCGACGAGAATGATACTTTTGAGTAATCTTTACTCGTCCTTTACCTCGTAATGTCTTTCGTCTTTGCTTTCCAGAAAGCTGATCGTTTACCGTCAAATGATCACGTCCGCGATCTCGTCGTCTTTTTAAGACAGCGCGACCTTGCGTAGTGGTCATTCGGGAACGAAATCCATGCTTTTTTGCTCGACGACGATTTCGAGGTTGAAACGTCCGCTTTGGCATACACCTATAATTCTAGAAAATGAATAGATAAACTTGTGCAACAAGTCCACTGAAATTTTTTGCAGGGCAAGTATACCGTACTATCCAAATATTGTCAACAGAAAAAAATAGAAAAAATAATCCACATAAAGATATCCACACTATCCACAGCTTTTCCACATGTTTTCAACTTTTTAACTTAATTAAGCCTTTTTTTAAAAAAGAAACCTGTGGTAAAATGGACAAACAATACACATCCAGTGTATATTACACGAGTATTTGACTCTTTTTTCCACACATATGACTAATCATGAAATCTGGCAAGCCGTCCTAGCAGAGTTTGAACTCGCCCTCTCCAAAGCAAACTTTACGACCTGGTTTAGAAACACAGGAATCAGTGAAATTACTGATGGTCATGTAACAGTCTGTGTTCCAAACACCTTTACCAAAAGCTGGTTAGAAAAAAAATATAACTCAGAACTGGTGAAAAATATTGAAAGGATCACATCAAAACCGATAAAACGAATTGAATATACCGTAAAAAACATCAAAACACTAGAAGAAAAAGAATGCAGTTTTCAAAAAGCACCAGAACCCACAAAAATGTTTACCCAATATCCACCACGACAAACAAGCGGACAACAACAAATAACAACCGACATAGGAACTAAATTCGGATTAAACTCAAAATATACCTTTCAACACTTTATAGTAGGAAAAAATAATGAACTGGCACACGCAGCGTCACAGGCAGTCGCCAGTAGACCTGGGGAAGCCTACAACCCATTATTTGTTTATGGAGGAGTAGGATTAGGAAAAACTCATTTACTCCAAGCGATAGCCCATGAGATGCTCAAAGGAAATCCCAATCTAAAAGTACTCTATGTAAGTTCTGAAAAATTCACGAACGAGTTTGTTTCTGCGGTAAAAGAAGGTCGCACAAAAGAATTTAAGGAACGTTATCGCAATGCTGATCTTCTTCTTATTGATGATATTCAATTTATTGCGGGAAAAGAACAAACACAAGAAGAATTTTTTCACACCTTTAATGAGCTTCATCAAAGAGGAAAACAAGTTGTCCTTACAAGTGATCGACCACCAAAAGCTATTCCAGCTCTTGAAGACCGACTTCGCAGTCGATTTGAATGGGGAATGATTGCCGATGTTTCTTCTGCAGATCTAGAGACAAGAACTGCTATTTTGCAATCAAAATGCCAAGAAAAAAATTTTTCTATAGGTGAAGACATTATTGATTTGATTGCCACGACAGTACAAAGTAATATAAGAGAACTGGAGGGAGCCTTAAATAAAGTTATAGCCTACCACCAACTAAAAAATATTGAACCCTCAAAAGAAAGTGTGAGAGCAACCTTGTCGAGTTTTGAAGAACGAGGATTAAAAAAAATATTAACTCCTAAAGAGTTAATTGCGCTTGTGGCAAAGTTTTATGGAATTGATTTAGATGATATTTTAGGAAAAAGCAGAGAAAAACGACTATCATTTCCAAGACAAATTGCAATGCACCTGTTACGTGAAGAAATAAAGTTGTCTTACCCTGCGATAGGACAGGAACTTGGAGGAAGAGATCATACAACAGCAATGCATGCACATACAAAAATCAAAAAACTCCTCCACACCGACGCAAAACTTCGCGAAGAGGTGGAACTTATTAAGCAACAGGCGAAAAGTCCACAGTAGATCTACAAGATATACCTAACCTGACGCACAGGTTACCCACAAGAACAAATGTGTGTACAAGCAGAAGATAGTAGGAGAAGTTGAGCACAAGTTATGAACAAAAAAGTGGTTATCCAAAAATATGGCGCACATTTTGAGCAGGCTTTACGCAAGTGTTATACAAGAGGAGTTATCCATTATTTTGCTGGGTATAGAGAAAGATTACGTAACGTCCCCACTATCCACCCCTCTATTACTATTATTACTATTTATATTACTTTTACCTTTAATAAACTGATATGAAATTCACATGTACAAAAGAAAATCTGATACGAGCAATTTCTTTGGTAAGCAATATTGCTGGGAAACAAACGAATCTGCCTATTTTGTCTAATATCTTAATTCAAGTTAATCAGTCAAAAGTAACATTTGCCACAACAAATTTAGAAATGGCAGTTAGTACAACAGTACGTGCCAAAATAGAGGAAGAAGGTTCATTTACAGTTCCTGCAAAAATTTTATCGGATTATATTGGACTTATCAGTAGTGAACAAATTTCATTAGAGAAAATCGATGCTGAATTACAAATAGCGAGTGATACGGCGAGTACCAAAATAAAAGGAATAGAAGCAGAAGAATTTCCGGTAATTCCAACCGTCGAAGGAGGACTTGAATATGGATTACTCGTTGACCCATTTCGTCAGGCGCTCTCAAAAGTGGTGTTCGCTGCAGCAAGAAACGAAATTCGTCCAGAACTATCTGGCATAAATTTTAGTTTTTTTTCCGAACGATACAAAGGATTAGTTCTTGCTAGTACCGACTCATATCGCTTGGCAGAAAAAAAATTATCGGTGACAAGTGGTAATGAACAAAAAAATAGCATTGTTCCTGCCAAAGCAGTGCAAGAAATGCACCGATTGCTCTCTTCTGCGAAAGAAGACACAACTCACGAAGTAAAATTGTTAATTGGACAAGCACAAATAGCCATGATTTTTGCTGACGTAACTCTTGTCTCTCGATTAATTGAAGGAAGTTATCCCGACTATGTACAGATTATCCCCGAAGAATTAAAAACAACAGCTATCGTTTCTAAAGATCGCTTTGTTACTAGTATTAAAGCCGCAAGTTTATTTGCTTCAACCGGAATAAATGCCGTAACTTTTAGTATTCATGCTGATCAACAGGTCGTAACGCTTTCATCATCAAGTGTCCAAGCGGGAGAACATGTCGCACATGTTGATGGAACTGTGCATGGTGGGGATAATGATATCGTTCTTAATTATAAATATATTCTAGAAGGAATTCAGCACATGGACGGTGATATTGAATTTCAAATTAATAGCAACGAGTCGCCGTCTGTCTTGCGTTCTAAGAACGATGATAGCTATATTTACATCGTTATGCCTATTAGGCAATAATAATTGTCTACACACAAAATAAAAACGCTCTAGACAGAGCGTTTTTATGTACTTATTGAACAGTTATCTCGATATTATTTTGTTGTTGATTGCCTGTGTCATCCTCTGCTGTGACAATGAGTAGATATTTTCCTTTTTTAGGAGGATCTCTCCATACAAAGTCGAAAGTATTCACAGCTGTTGATAATTGTGGGGATTCAAATGGAATATTTTCTCCTGAATCTGAAACAGCGGTAATAGTAATCGCGTGTAATCGTTCAGGCTGATCGTAGTGAAGGGTAAATGTTCTTGGAAAATCTTGTTTGGTAATAAATTGATTATGTGATTCCCAAAAGATTGAGGCAGAAGCAAACGAATTATCAAACGTAAACGGAATGTCTTCGCTAAGCACGTTTCCCACGTCGTCCTCTACTGTAATAGTTAATATAT
>CAZEYK010000018.1:3284-17396 GCA_964516055.1 uncultured Gammaproteobacteria bacterium | reverse complement strand
CTTATTCTACCATAAATATGTCATTTTTAAGCCGACGTTTTTGTACCTTATGCCGCAGATTTCGTCTGCTTCAACGCCGACCTCTGCACCTGTTCTGGGTGCGCCAAGGGGTTCGGCGGAAACTCGCAAAAAAAGAGGCAGCGGAGACGCCCTCCAACATCGTCCCCTTCAGGGACAAAAAAAAGGAAGGGTGCCTAACGACTGGCTCCCAACATAGGGGCAGTACGCTACATTCAGACACGTAGCGTACTGCCCCTCATCATCCAAAAAAAAGACCATCGCATGCAACACGCCTGCGATGGTTTATTTTTTATTCAAGAGTTATTGAAAAGGACTCCATTTTGATGCAAACAGCGCATGATAATCAGCAAACAATGTATCTGGCAGATCATCCCAATCAAACCATTCCCAGCCTTCACATTTTTCTGGCTCACATAATTCTGGTTCACCACCAGTATACTCTGCCGTAAAACACAGCGTCACATAATGTTTATCTTCTTTTTCAAAAAAATTATTTATTGCGGTAAAAAATGCCACCTTGCCAACTGATAATCCTGTTTCTTCCATAACTTCACGTTTGGCACAATCTTCCCACGATTCCCCAAACTCAAGATGTCCTCCTGGCACTGCCCACGTACCATGGCCATGAGCATTGATTCTTTTTCCCAAAAGAATAAGATCCCCATCTTTAATAATAAATACGGCAGTGCCGACGCGTACGTGTTTTTCCATATAGGTTAAATAGTTAATCCATAAAAATGGGCAATGAATTGATCATTGTCTTGTACCAAATCCAGATCAGCAATTGCTTGCTCTGGCGTCATATAGCAATAGTCAGTATGTCCATCTTCTTCCAGAATAATTGACGAGGGAAGCGCGGTAAGCACAAACGGGAACGCATGAATATAAAAGTCTGCATAATCATGTCGTACTGCGAGCGTTAGTTGTTTTTTTGCATCAGCCACCGCAAAAGTTAAACCTGTTTCTTCCTGCACTTCACGAACAGCAGCTTCTTCCAGTGTTTCTCCTTCCTCTCGTTTTCCACCAGGAATACACCATTTGTCACCATGCCGTTTACTTGGGTGATATTTAATCAATAAAAATGTTCCGTTATATTCACAAAAACCAATCACCACATCAACCGACGATACAAAACTAGAGGGGGGAGTCGTAAAAATCATAAATTACCTCAATAAAACATAATATCTGCTAGTGTAACGAAAAGACCAAAGACTAGCAAATGAAGGAAAAAATAGATATAGTATAAAGTGCTATGTACACATATTATGTGGCTTCTGCCATTTACTATGGGAGTTACGCACTCATTCCACTTGTGGTGATCAGTGCCGTATTTGCCATAAAAATCACACAACATAAATATCGGATACCCTTTGCGCTCTTATGTGCATTCTTTATGTTAGGCATCTATGTTCGTTTTATCGAACCACAAATACTTATTACTCAATACGAAACCATTCGTTTTTCAGGAGAACAAAATAACCTCACACAAGAAGTATCCATTGCTGTATTTTCTGATCCTCATTTAGGATTATATCAAAAGCCGTATTTCCTCAAAAAAATTGTTAATACCATCAATGAAAATCATCCCGATGTCGTCCTTATCCCAGGAGACTTCATCTATAAAATAACCAAACAACAACTCAATACGTATTTTTCCCAACTTGCCGAGATCAATGCGCCTGTTTATGCCGTCACGGGAAATCATGATGCTATGCGCCCTGGAGAATTTTCTAGCGACGAAGTGCGAGCTGCGGTTAGTCAATATGGGGTGACCTTTGTAGACAACACTAGCAGTACCATACAGATCAATGGGGAAAAAATACATCTGTATGGGTTAAGCGATCTTTGGGAAGGAAAAATGGATCAAGCAGAAATACAACAGATAAAAGAAGAAGAACACAGTATCCTCGTTATCCATAACCCAGATACCGTTTATAAATTAGAAAACACCAATATGGATCTCATTCTTGCTGGGCATACTCATGGTGGGCAAGTACGCATTCCATGGCTTTATAAAAAAATCATTCCTACCAAATATGATTTTGATCGTGATTGGTATGATATTGGCAATAGCAAATTATTCATTACCTCTGGTACGGGGGAAGTTGGATTACCTATACGTTTTCTTATTCCTCCTGAAGTAGTAATTATACGAGCAGAAATTCCTATCACCGAGGATAAGTAAGTAAAATACATTGATCTTCCTCTGGAATAAGAGGTATATCAAGCGCTGCATGTGGAGGCATCCAGCGGTAATCTTTATGTTCTTCAGGATTGAGTGTCACAGGTGGTTTGTGTGAAAACACCGTTGTATACATGTGATAAACCATATCAAATTCAGGAAATCGGACATATACGGTTTGTTCAAATGTGAGATCTTTACTCTCCACCACAAAAGACGTTTCCTCAAACAGTTCACGGATGATTGCCTCAATAGGTTGTTCTCCAGGATCAACTTTTCCAGCGGGAACACCCCACAAATTACCATGAAATTTATGATGTTGGCGATGCAAAAATAGCACGTCTTCATCATGTTCACAAAAACAGCTTACCACTTCAAAAATAGGAGCAAAATCTTTTGGTCGTTCAATAAATAGCATAAAGTTATAGATCTGTTGAAAAACAATCATGACGCCACAATTGGCGTTGTGTTGGTTCCTGAACACGATAATCGTCCTTCGTTGTTTCTTGAAAAAAATAAATACGAAATGTGGCAAGTTGTTTATCTCCCGTTGCCTGTATATTCCAGGTGCGACATAGATATTGTCCGTAGTACAATCGTCTTTGTATATATTGTTGAGAAGATAAACTCATCAAATATTTTCGCCAATATCGATTTTTATATTCTGCGCTCACCAGAGCGGGCTTTTCATAAGAAGGTTGTTCTTCGCGGCCATGAAAAACATCCACCACAGTACCATCCTTTAGTACACCTTCAATCACATACCAGCCATCATCAGTCCGTGGATACGGCGCAAACATATTCCATTTTTGATCAAGATGAAGCGTTAGCACCGTAGCACGAACAATGGGTAGAATCTTTGACGTCGTTTGTACCATATCAGCAATATTCCACCACAACACAAGGGACAAACACATCAGAACAATGCCAGAAAAAAATATTCCAAGAGAAAAACGAACCTGTTGGTACGGAAAAAATAGTGCACTCATTCGTGATAAATATGAACGGTGATTACGAACCAGCGCATAACTTTTTGTCCCAATAGCGTGGACAAAAGAAACAGACAATAGGGGAGCAAGCCAAAAAAACAGCGGAGAATATCGACACAGTACAACAAACGCCCGAAATTCATAACAGACTTCACCTGTTGGTGCAACCACAATCCATGAATGATGTTGCTTCATCAACGTATACAAATAGTGTTCAGACTGCGCCGCTCGAGAAACATCAGGAGAAAAACCCAAGAAGACAATAATGATATGTGCCATTTTTGTACAAAATCCACAGTCACTATCATGATACAGTCTCAATGATTCCGCTCCGGGTTTCTTTAGCTTTTCTCCAATCCAATCCCAAAAATCACCAGGGACAAATAACAAGATGGCGAGCATATCCACAAAGGGAAATAACCCAAGGGATAAACTGACACTAAATCCTAGATGCATCAGCAAAAGAAGCACTATGCCAACAGTACGAATACGCACGGTTTTTACAACAGGAAAAAGCAACCATAGTGCAGAAAATTCTAGAGCAAAAACAAAATAGGTAAGCCCCTGCATCACCAGAGGGAACTGTCTGAGCCACAACCCAAACGGCGTCACAAATTGATCAATCATGAGCGCATAATATACTGCCGTTCCATCAGGAATCCATTGTATTCCTTGTTTTAATGCCGTTGTAAACCAATATACTATTCCCACTTGAACCAATATCGCTACCGTTCCCCAAGACAATATGAATCGTTCGGTGTGTGGTTGTTTTTGTAATGCTGCATCAACAGAATAATATGCTCCGAGTGGCAAAAACATCGCCCAAAATAAAAGCATTCGCAACAGGGCATCGCCACCTTGCAAAATCATGGGGTTTCTATACTGCAATGACGTAAGGAAAAACCAAGAGATAACCGTCATCTTTCGTGTATGGTATCCAAACAGTAAACACAGCGCACACACGCCAGCAAGCAAAAATAACACGGCTTGCCACCACCATTGACCATTTAATAAATGGATAGACCAGGTATACGAATGTGCAAATTCAGCCAAATACACCGCGCGCGGCAACACGCCCCTGTCAGTATAAAATGCCACCAAATCAAAAGACCGACCTACAAGGTCGGCAAGAAGAAGTACTCCCAAACCAATTCGAAATAATGCAAGCGTACGGACATCAATCGCAAATAAATCTTTGATCAGCTTTGGCATAAAGTAATAGGTGTGTGTAGTTGTTGTAGGACAGTCTTGTTCAGGGAGTGTTAGGAATTGTATTACATCTTCCGTAACTTTTTAATCCGATCTTCGGTGGGGGGATGCGTCGAAAGCAAGGAAGAAAATGCTTTCTTTTTGAACGGATTTGAAATAAACAAATGGGCAGTTGCACTATTTGCTGTTGCAAGCGGTGTTGTTGATTGACTAATTTTTTCGAGCGCTCGCGCCAATCCTTCGGGATATCTCGTCAACAACGCTCCTGACGCATCTGCTAAATATTCTCGTTTTCGTGAAATTGCGAGTTTAATCAGCTCTCCCACAAGCGGCGATACAAGTAATAGTGCAAATCCAACCAGCATCAATATACCATTTCCCTCTCCACGTCGATCGCTACTTCTTCCACCACCAAACAAACGAATGCGAAAAAACCAATCTGCCAAAAGCGCAAGGGTTCCAACGAGCACCACCACAATGGTCATCACCCGAATATCATAATTTCTAATATGTGATAATTCATGTGCAATCACTCCTTCCAACTCTTCATTTTCTAGTGCATCAATAATCCCATTCGTAAGTGCAATAGATGCATGTTCAGGATCGCGCCCTGTTGCAAACGCATTCAGCGCAGGAGAAGGAATAATATAAATCTTTGGCACGGGAACCCCTGCCGTAATACACAAATTTTCTACCATTCGGTATACATAAGGATTGTCATTTTTTTCAATATGTTTTGCTCCTGTACTTGCAAGTGCCACTTTATCTCCATGATAATAACTCACCAGCGTCGTCACCACCGAAAAAATCACGGCAAAAACAACAATCCCATAGCCATAGCCATACGCATAGTCCAAAAACCAGGCAAGGCCAATAATAATTGCAAGAAACATCGCAATAAGAATACTTGTTTTTCGTTTGTTTGCCTCTATTTGACTATACATAACTATAATAAAGTAAAAAATTTCTTGGGCTATCTATGAGTGGAGTGTTCCTTTTTATGTTTCATATCCAAATTATGAATATATTTTCCTGTTCGGTAAACCACTGCCCAAAGTCCTATAATCGATATAATAAGCACCCACGGCAGCGCTGGTGCAAGATAGGTTTTCCCAAAAATGATTAATAGCGTATTAATGAAAATAAACACAAGTCGTATTTCTGTTGGACCAATGCGTAAATAGGCAATTTGAAACTCATTCGTAGCACCAAAAGATAAATAAGAATTCACCATAAACGCGCCAAAAATTGCCAAGGTAAAAAATAACCATACGGTATACTCACTTGGGAAAATAAACAAATATCCAATCAATATCGAACACAAAAAAATATAATCAAGAAAATGATCCATATAAAATCCCCATCGGATAAGACCTTCTCCTCGTGTTTTTCCAAGGCTCCCGTCAAGCGAATCAGTCAGCCATTGTAAAAAAATACAAAAAGAAACGCCCCATAACCACGCAATATTGTCTTTCGCCAAAAAACTCAAGAACACAATAGCGATACTCCATACCACCGTAAGAAGGGTTAGCTCATAGCTTTTGATCCAGCGTGGTAATCGTGGTACCGCCCAATCAATAAATGGGCGTTCAACAATATGAAGCAAAGAAGTTCCTTTCTTTTTGTCACCACCAAATTGTGTTTTGGAAGATTGTTCCATAGAGAATATGTGCATGGAACAGGGAACACGAAACAAGGGAAAAATATATTGAGGAGTGGAACGTGTCCCGTGTTACGCGATCGTTAGAGTGATACCTTCACATTTTCTCGTTCCTTTTCATCAGTCACTTCAAAAAAGTCAAACTTGGTAAACTTGAGCATCCCCGCAATTAGATTGTTTGGGAATGTTTCTATCTTTGTATTAATGTCACGAACTTGTCCATTATAAAAGCGTCGTGATGCTTGAATTTTGTTTTCTGTGTCAGAGAGTTCATCCATAAGTTGCGCAACATTCGTATTTGCTTTCAAATCAGGATATGCCTCAACAGCAATTTGTAATTTTCCAAGCATTCCACCAAGCATACTCTCGGCTTGTCCCATTGCTTTCATATTTCCAGATTTTTCAGCATCAATCGCTTGTGCTCGATATTTGGTGACATTTTCAAGAAGCTCTCTTTCATGTTTCATGTATCCTTTTACACTTTCCACCAAATTTGGAATAAGATCATGTCGACGCTTTAGTTGTACGTCAATATCACTCCACGCCTCTTGTGTTCTGTTTTTGAGTGTCACCAAGGAATTGAACAGGCTAACACCCCAAAAAGCCAATACGACAATAACTCCGATAAGAATATAGACAATAATCATATATATAATAATTAGCAATGAATTATACGTTGCTCTAAAAGGAGCAAAAACGTGAGGTAGGTATCTGCAGTCTATAGAGCATATATCTGTGTTGTCAAGATATACTTGAAATATAGGCCCTACTATGAGATAATCCGATTGTCTCTATTTTACGTAAACAAAGCGAAACAGTCAATACTAATCGCTATTATTTTATCTTATGTTCACACTCATTTTGTTCATCCTTATTTTAAGTTTTCTTGTCTTTGTTCATGAGTTTGGACATTATATCACCGCCAAAAAATCTGGCATGAAGGTGTACGAATTTGCTATTGGGTTTCCCCCTCGTGCTCTTGGTGCATACAAAGACCCAAAAACAGGGAAATGGGTATGGGTTGTTGGAAAAGGGAAAAGTAATCTTAAAGAAACAATAGTTGGAGAAGAACAAGAAGATGAATTTCCAACGACCTTATATAGTATCAATTGGCTTCCACTTGGTGGATTCGTTCGCATCAAAGGAGAAAATGGAGAAAAAAGCAAAGACAAAAATAGTTTTGGACATCAAAAAGCCTGGAAAAAAGTTATTGTGCTCTCTGCTGGAGTTATCATGAATTATCTTACTGCTGCCATATTGCTTGGTGCAGGATTTATGGTTGGACTTCCTGCAGACATCTCTGTATCAGAAGATCCACATGCTATTATGGTAGGCGAGTCAAGCGTCATCATCCAACAAGTACAACCAAACACCCCAGCAAAAGAGGCTGGTCTCACCCTGGGTGATACCATTCAGGCTATCAACGGGCAAGAAATGAATAATGTGGGACAAGTAATAGAGACCATCCAAAACAACGGAACGGAAGAATTATCCCTTACCATTTTGAGAGGAGAAAAAGAAGAAGTTTTTCATATCACTCCCGCCATTCAAAAAGATGGAGAACCCGCACGCATTGGCGCGCTACTGGCAGATGCAGGAGTTGTCCGGTATCCATGGTATCTTGCCATGTACAAAGGATTTGTGGCTGCCACATTGGGAGTCATAAACATCGCGGCATCATTTTTCTTCCTCATAAAAGGACTAATCATGGGACAAGGGCTTGCCTTTGATGTTGCAGGTCCCGTAGGAATTGCCTCAATCATTGGACAAAGTGCACGCCTTGGGTTTAGTCATCTGATTAATGTAACCGCAATGATTTCATTGAGCCTTGCGGTAATCAATATCCTCCCAATTCCTGCACTCGACGGGGGACGCATCCTTTTTATTCTCATTGAAAAAATCACCAAGAAAAAAGTCCCACTCAAATATGAACAACTTGCACATACTATTGGTTTTGGACTGCTCATGTTATTGATTATTGTGGTAACCGTGAGAGACGTGTTTGGATTGTTTTAACGTCATGGAGCGCAGTCATTGATATCAGTTAAGTAACGCTATAGTGAGGGCAAAAGAACTTGATTATCTCTCAGAAATAAGTTACAAACAAATATATAATCTAAAAGAACAAATAGGAACGATGTTCTACAAAGCCATCCAAAGCATAAAAAATAAATAATCAAAGGAAGTTTGTGACACGGTATATGTTCCATGATTCATGAAAAAATATGAAAGAAGAACTCAAAAAACTCCAACAAGATTTCAACAACCGACTCAAGACAGTCGCGAGTCTTTTTGACCTTGAAGAACTTGAACAACAATTTTTTGGTCGTAAATCAGGATATATTTCAAACGTCATGAAATCCCTCAAAGACCTGGAGGGAGAAGTAAAAAAAGAACTTGGAAAAATGGCGAATGAAGTAAAAACAGAGCTTCTCGGTCTCATGGAAGAAAAAAAAGAAACACTCGAAAAAGAACACATGGCACAAATCGCAACAGCAGAAGCCATTGATGTAACCCAACCATCTCTTGATAATACTCCAGCAGGACACGTTCACCCTATGACTCTTGGAATGTGGCGCATTGAACAAGTACTTCATGCTATGGGATTTATTGTGGAAGATGGGCCAGAACTCGAAAGTGATTATTACAATTTTCAAGCAGTAAACATTCCCGCTCATCATCCAGCAAGAGATTCGCAAGATACCTTTTATATAAAAAACAAACCACACCTTTCCATGCGGCCGCATACCTCAAATATGCAAGTACGACTTATGGAAAAATATGGAGAAGGCGGAACAAAATCACTCCGTCTTGCTTGTCCAGGACGAGTGTACAGAAATGAAGCGCTCGATACCACCCATGAACATACGTTTTATCAAGTGGAAGGAATGATTGTGGGCAAAGACATCAACATTGGTCACCTCGTTGCAACGCTCAAAGAAATCTTGCAAGGATTATTCAAACAAGAAGTAGAAGTTCGGCTTCGTCCATCATATTTTCCGTTCGTTGAACCAGGATTTGAACTCGATATGAAAATAGATTTAGGAAAAGGAAAAGAATGGGTAGAAATGCTTGGCTGTGGACTCACTCATCCAAACGTTGTTGAAGCTGGTGGATACGATAGCAGAGAATGGTCAGCGTTTGCCTTTGGTATGGGACTCAACCGTCTTGTGATGGGAAAATACGGAATTGAAGATATCCGCCATTTTCAATCAGGCGACCTTCGATTTTTAGAACAATTCTAAATCATGTAAAAATCCAAAAGTATATGGAAGGATCACGATCATTAGGAGAACAATTTCGTAGATTTGTTGGACGACCTGAATCTGGAGACGCTATTGAATCTCACGATGTTAAAAAAATAAAAGAAAGAGAAGCAGATCTTATTATCCAAATAGATGAAGCAGAAAAAACACTAGAAGTCTATGGGCTAAAATTATCTCTTCAAGGAATACAAGATAATTTTGATTATACTGATGTGAAACACGGTGAACAATTAAGTGCCAAGGACGAAAACGGGGAATTAGTAGGAATTGGATTTTTTCCTCAAGAAGAACAAGGACTTCCATGGAGCGTCGCAATGACCAGTAACGAGACAGAACGTTCATTTCAAAAAAAATTTACAACCTTTGATGATCTCACCTCATATTTAACCAATAATCCGGAAGAACAAACAGTAGATCCAGATTTACGAAAAAAACTTGGCATTGATGCTTCTGCAACAGAAGAACAAATGGCTGCGTAATACATCGCAGAGAAAAAACAATTTTAATTTCAAGGAATAGAGCAAGTAATAAGGAACAATCGTTCTGTGCCATGCTCCACGTTCCATGCTTCATGATATGTTATTCAGCAAAAACTGGCTCTCACAATATATAGATTTTCCAGAAGACATCACTCCACAAACACTTGGGGAAGAATTAACGTTTAAAGTTGTAGAAGTAGAAGAAATACAATCTCAAGCAAATATGCTCGAAGGCATTGTTGTTGGGAAAGTACTATCTATGGAAAAACATCCCGACGCAGACAAACTGAACGTATGCATCGTCGACATTGGCGAAGCCGAAGCCGTGCAAGTTGTCTGTGGTGGATCGAATGTAACGGCTGGTATGCTTTGTGCCTTTGGAAAAATTGGTGCAAAAGTAACATGGCATGGAGAAGGAGACCTTATTGAACTCAAACCAGTAAAAATTCGTGGCATAGAATCATCTGGCATGATTTGTGCTGCTGATGAAATTGGACTGGCTTCAGAATTCCCAAAAGTATCAGAAATGGAAATTGTTGATATTACCAATCGGGGGTATTCTGTTGGAACATCACTTGCCAAAGCGCTGGGGAAAACAGACACTATCATCGATGTAGAAAATAAAACCATGACCCACCGTCCAGACCTTTGGGGACACTACGGCATGGCACGCGAATGTGCAGTAATGTATGGAAAAGTACTTAAACCATACAATCCGCCAGCAATTATCGAAGGCACACAAAAAACAATCAGTGTTGATATTCAGGCAAAAGAACTCTGCCCACGCGCCTCATTTATTGCCATTGATAATGTACACATTGAACCATCTCCTGCTTGGCTAAAAGAACGACTCACTGCCGTTGGTCTAAAACCAATCAACAACATTGTTGACGTTACAAACTACCTCATGTACGACTTGGGTCAGCCAATGCACGCCCATGATGCAGACAAACTTTCAGACGGAAACATCATCATCCGCCGTGCAAAAGATGGAGAACAATTTATTACCCTCGATAAAAAAGAAATGGCTCTCACCGCAGACATGCTTGTTATTGCAGACAAAAACAAAGCCGTTGCTCTTGCTGGAATTATGGGTGGGGAAGAGAGTAATATTCACGACGGCACTACAAACATCATCCTCGAAGCCGCAAATTTTGATGCCATAAATATTCGTAAAACCGCGCAAGCTGTTGGTCTTCGTACCGATGCTTCCACCAGATTTGAAAAAAGTCTTGATCCATACATGACAGAAAAAGCGCTTCGTCGCGCAGTAGAACTTATCCTAGAACTTTGCCTAGACGCCAGCGTCAGCAGCAACTTTTCCGATGAGTTTACCGAACCCACTCCGCCAGAGCCAATTCATATTTCTCTTGATTCTATTCAGAAAAAAATAGGCGCCACAGATATCACTGCCGAATTTGTTACCACCACATTGCAAGCGCTTGGTTTTACCGTTTCAGAAAAAGATAAAGAATGTTCTGTCGGGATTCCAACCTGGCGTGCCACCAAAGATGTCGCAATTCCAGAGGACATCGTCGAAGAAATTGCTCGCATGTATGGGTTCAATAATGTTTCTGCCTCACTTCCATCATTTCCTATTACTCCACCACCAGAAAATACGTTGAGAAACACCGTCAACGAAATAAAAAAATTGCTTGCCCTTGAAGCAGGATGCACCGAAGTATACAACTACTCATTTATTTCCCCAGAGATTATTGAAAAAACAGGAGATAATATAGACAAATACATTGAGCTTGAAAATCCGGTTGCCAAAGATCGGCCATTCCTTCGCCGTAACCTTATGTCAAACATGCTCGAAAATGTTGAAAAAAATCAACATAACTACGATATAATCCGCTTGTTTGAAATAGGAAAAACGTTCATTATAGAAGAAGAAGGGGAGTATGCAGACAATACCTGTACCACGAGACTGCCAAAGCAAGATACCCATCTTGCCATCGCCATTGCACACAAGGGAGATGATACGCCATTTTTTGCCGTATCACAGGTGGTACACAATTTGTGCCAGAGATTAGGAATTATTCCAAAAATCAAAAACACAAAAAATCAAGAACATACGTTCACTCATCCAGGAAGAACCGCAGATCTTGTTGTCGGAAAAGAACGAATTGGATATATGAGTGAATTGCATCCATCTGTCCAAGCGGCACTTGGGTTGGATGAACGCGTTGCCATGTGTGAAATTAATATCAACACACTCGTTTCACTCCTTACCGAAAAAACGAGCTACAAACCACTCGATCAGTTTCCTGCTGTAGAACGAGATCTTGCTATTGTGGTGGATACGGCAACTACTCACAAAGAACTTGTGGAAACTATTTCTCAAGTAAGCCCACTCATTACCAGCGTCGATCTGTTTGATGTTTACGAAGGAGAACATGTTGAAAAAGGCAAAAAGAGTATGGCCTACCATCTTAAATACCGATCTAATAAGAAAACCCTCGAAGCAAAAGAAGTAGACGACATTCACGACAAAGTCGTGCAAATGCTTGGAAAGAAGTTTGGGGCGGAGTTGAGATAAGGAAAAATAGAGAATATTTTTTCCTTTATGACTAATAAACAATTCCAAAAACAGATTCTTCAGTTGGTCAAAGACAACGGTGGAAGAATTTCTGTTGCAGCATTGCATGAGAGACTAAAACCCCAGTTTAAACAAGGAGATTGGAGGCCACCACATCAGATAAGATTACTACAAGGTCAAGGAAAAATTTGGTCAACAGATGACAATCTGGGCATTACTTCCTGTATTGAGCTAACCGAAAAAGGATATCTTACATTTGCAAAGCCCAGAATTCGTTTTTGGAATTGGTTTAGTAATGATTTTGCAAAAGTTATTAGTTTAATTGCGCTTATACTCTCACTTGTGCTAACGGTAAAAGAATTGTTTTGGTAAAAGGAAATCAGCCAGCTCCATAGTCCGTAGCAAAGCGGAGGCTGTGGATCAACTATGCGAACAAAACAAAAAGACTCCACAGCCCTCCGGGACTATGGAGCCAGCAAAGGTATGGTAAATAAAAAAGAAGTATCATATTTAAATTAAGTACATATGAATGAAAAATCTTTTAGATCATTACCCCCAGAAGAAAAAAAAAGAATAGCCTATATTGAAGGAAGAGGAGATTTATTTGAAACAAAAATTCTTCGGATAAAACCACTACACGAAACGGAGACGGAAAACCACTTGTTAGTCTCCACACGAGACCCCGGAAGCGGAAATGCACTTTTGCCAGTATTAAAAAAACTATCTAGCGACCAAGGGATACAAATAGATGTACTTACAGATGGTCGAGCACAAGAACTCATTCAAAATAATTTTCAAACAGAAAATATTACTCCAGAAAACATGATATTAGGATCTGATAATGTTATTGGAACTCCTCGCGTCATATTAATGGACAAATCAAGTGAAATGGGGATTGATACATATGTAACAACAACTTTTCCTGACGTACCAAGAATTTTGGTCGAAGATTATTACACAAACACCACTCAGTATTTATCTGCCCTAAAAGAAAGAAACCTTCCACCACCAGAAAAAATTTGTGTCATGGATAATGGTGCCAAAGAATTAATCATAAAAGAATTTCCAGAGCTAGAAGACATCATTGTAGTAACAGGTCAACCAGCCTTTGATAAATTTATTAACGAAAATACTGAGCAATTAGCTCATGAAGTAAAACAAAAATTAGGCCTACAAACTACAGACAAATTAGTGTCTTTTATGTCTACGATGGATGAACCAGAAAAAATTAAAAAAATAGCAAAATCTCTAAAAGAAAGTGCTGGCGATTTTTATCTTGCCTTTCGTCGTCATCCTCGTGATAATGTGAGTTATGAAACATTCAAATATATATTAACGGATGCTGGCATTAAGGTTATTGATACCAATCAATTTTCTACTAACGACATTGGCGCCGCTTCCGATGTTGTGTTAACCACTTGGTCAACAGAAGGTCTTCATGGAATTTATCGCCGTAAACCAACGGTACATATTATTGACCGTAATTATAGAGTTCCAGAAAGCATAAATTTTCCACTACCACCAGTTCAATTAGGAGCAAGTGTTGGTATCGATACGGTTGATAAAATAGCAACAGTACTCCCACAGTTATTAGACAGCAAGAGCGTATTAAACAAAAAATTGCATAAAAACATGGAAGAACAATATCCTGCAGATGGAAAAAATGCAGAAAGAGTAGCTAATGTGGTAAGACAATATTTGATATAGCCTCAGCCAGCTCCATAGTCCGTAGCAAAGCGGAGGCTGTGGATCAACTATGCGAAC
>CAZEYK010000018.1:0-3184 GCA_964516055.1 uncultured Gammaproteobacteria bacterium | reverse complement strand
AAAACAAAAAGACTCCACAGCCCTCCGGGACTATGGAGCCAGCAAAGTATAAAATATAAAAAAATATGAATAAACGAGAATCAACATTTAATCCTGAAAATAATGAAAAAAAGGTAGAAATTCCTGGAACACTTGACCTTATTATGATAGATGGAAAATATGCTCAAGTAATATTTCAAGATAATGTAAATCAAGGGCTAACATCAATGAAAATACGTTTTTTAGATAGCCCTGATAAATTAGTAGAGTTAGCAAGTGAAAATCTTAGGGAATATGATTTTGTAAGAGCACCAATGCGGCATCAAGCGGCTGGATATTTAGTAGAAGACGGTTTAATGGAAGAGGAAATGTTAGATAATCTACATTATACAGCAAGTGAAAATGATCGTGATAGTAAAAGAATGATTAATTTCTTTGGAACGTATACAAAGAACAAATAATAAAACAAGCAAAAAAAATCAACAAGGCCTAGCTCACAACACTGTTAGGTTTTTTTTATAACAAACTATTTCCCCCAAAAACAAAAACATGTTATACTAAAATAAATATAATTTCTAACTCGCCAGCCTGTCAATCGTCGTGTTGGTGAACGGGGACATAACATGCTACTAGAATCAGGACAAGAACTTGTCTACATAGTACTCTCTTTATCTATTCTTTGGTTTACCGTCTTTCTCTGCTGGCTCTTGTATCAAGCCGCCAGACTTCTTCGAAACGCCAACAACGTCATCGAAAACGTCAACCACAAAATAGAACTCATCACCGACGCTATTGAATTCATCCGAGATCGCGTAGACGGAATGACCAGCAAAGTTGGTATCGTCAGCAACCTCATGAACACCTTGGTAGAAAAATTTGTCATTGGAAAACTTTCCAGCAAACTCGGAGATCAGCTCGACAAAAAACAAAAAACGAAAAAGAAATCCACCAAAAAATAGTACAATATATACACAAAAAATATCGATCACACATCGATATTTTTTTATTATCCACACAGTTGATTCTCTCCCAAAGATACGGTAGTATACAGATACTTTTTCTAGTATCACAGACCGATATGTCAGATTTTGTCCACTTACACGTACACTCCGATTTATCACTTTTAAATGGGCTCACCCAAATAAAAACACTTGTGAAAACCGCCAAAAAACGCGGTTTTTCTGCCATATCCCTTACCGACTACGGCTCCATGTACGGGGCCATCAAATTTTACCAATCTTGTCTTGCAGAAGAAATCAAACCAATCATCGGCTTTGAGGCCTTTGTTGCGCCACGTACCCGTCACGACAAAGAATCAGGTAAAGACGACACCCCATACAACCTCATCCTCCTTGCCGAAAACTACGATGGCTACCGAAACCTCATGAAACTCACCTCCATCGGACACCTAGAAGGGTTCTTTAATGAAAAACCCCGCATAGACAAAGACCTCCTCCGTGAACTTGGAAAAAATATCATTGCTCTCTCAGGACCAATCAACGGAGAAATAGCCACCCTTCTCAAACAAAGTAAATATGAGCAGGCAAAAAAAGTTGCCCTTGAATACAACGAAATTTTTGGACAAGATAATTTTTATCTCGAACTGCAAGATCATCCTGCTATCGAAGGGCAAATGACCGTGAACACCGAACTTATAAAACTTAGCAAAGACACTGGCATTCCACTCGTAGTCACAAGAGACGTACATTACCTCAATACCGAAGACGCCGAAGCTCAAGACATTTTGCTTTGTATTGGAAAAGGATGGAAAGTGGGATACACCAATAGAGAAGACTACCGCCAAGTAGATCGATCACTTTGTTCTGAAGAAGACATCATTTCTCGTTTCCGGCACGTTCCCGATGCTATTGCCAACACCGTAAAAATTGCAGACCGAATCAACATAGAAATAGAACTCGACAACTGGCACTTTGCTCCGGTAGATCTTCCTCCAGGAAAAACTGCCGATGAACACCTCAGAGACGAGGCCTATCGCCTTGCCCCAAAATTTTATCCAGACATGCAAAAAGAAGTAGGGGAACGCATTGAATACGAACTTGGCATTATCAAAACCAAAGGCTACTCTCCATACTTTATTTGTGTGGCAGATTATGTGGCATACGCAAAATCACATGGAATTGTAGAATCCACCAGAGGATCCGCCGCAGGATCACTTGTTTCCTATGTACTTGGTATCACCACCGTCGATCCACTCCGATTCAAATTGCCATTTGAACGGTTCCTTAATCCATTTCGTCCAAGTCCACCAGATGTGGATACCGACTTTGCCGATGATCGTCGAGAAGAAATGATTGAATACGTCACCAAAAAATACGGAGAAGATCGGGTGGCTCAAATTGTTACCTTTGGAACCATGGCTGCTCGCGCCAGCGTCCGAGATACAGGGCGTGCACTAGGACTTTCTTACGGCTTTTGTGATCAAGTATCAAAACTCATTCCACCTGGTGCCCAAGGATTCCCCATGACCATTGCTCGCGCATTGGAAGAAGAACCAGATCTCAAAAAACTTTACCAAACAAACGACGATGTAAAACGGCTTCTTGACTTGGCTCAACGAGTAGAAGGGTGTGCTCGTCATACATCAGTCCATGCTGCTGGAGTAGTCATCTCACCAACACCGCTCACTGATTTTACTCCCGTCCAACGAGAAACTGGCGGAGATAAAATTGTCACGCAATATGAAATGAAAACCGTTGAAGCTGCGGGGGTTCTCAAAAACGACTTTCTTGGAATTAGAAACCTGGCCATTCTAGGAAACGCCGTAGAAATTGTAAAAGCCACCACAGATGAAGACGTTGATATTTATAACCTGCCACTCGACGATACCACCACTTTTGAAATGCTCGCTCGCGGAGAAACCATGGGTGTCTTTCAGCTTGGTGGATCAGGTATGACCCGTTGGCTCAAAGAACTACAGCCCAATCGTATTGAAGACATCATGGCTATGGTAGCCCTCTATCGTCCAGGGCCAATGGAAGCTATTCCCGAATACATTCGACGAAAATATAATCCAGACGCTGTTTCATATCTTGATCCACGATTAGAAAAAATTCTTGGGGCGTCATACGGACTCCTCGTATACCAAGATGACGTCATGCTTACTGCCATTGAACTTGCTGGGTACGACTGGATGGAAGCAGACAAATTCCGAAAAGCCATGGGAAAAAAAATTCCAGAAGAAATG
>CAZEYK010000017.1:2320-18235 GCA_964516055.1 uncultured Gammaproteobacteria bacterium | reverse complement strand
GTGTTGACGGGGCCAGATGTCCACCAGACAAGATTGAGCGCCCGTGTTGAGCCACTCCTGTCTCGTGCACCTTCAAGGCCCTCCGGTGGTGCAAGAGTGCTGAATGTTCGATCAGTTAACCGCGTCCAGCGACTAAGGTCTGTGACCAGGAGGCAGTCCTAAATCGCCTTAAAGTAACAATATACATGTGATCTTCGTCGCCCGATGGTGTCCGCTCGTGCTTGTGGACCAACACGGGTTGACACGTAAGGGCACGGCCGCCGATGTCCCTGTTTGTGGAAGATAGACCACGCGGCGGTATCATCAAGTCTCGACACTACTCAGAGTGAGTCAAGGTCATCGTGGGCAGCAGAAGAGTCCGGCGGAACATCCAGCCCCGTGAGACTCGGCAATTGTGTTTCCACATACTCTCTCCAATCGCACAAGAAAAAATCTATAGTTATAGTTTTTTTATTTTTATCCCCAGTATGTGAATAAGTGATGTTGCCGTGGGAAAAGGAGCTCGATATACTTGTTTTTATTCACGCCACCGTGAATATCTATTTGTAGTATATAGTGGTACATATGTATCATGATGATGAAGAAGAAGACCAAGAGTATACTGTTTGGTCTGACGATGATGAATATGAAGAAGAGGATGATGATGAATAGTCTTTTCATCCACACAGAAAAGCAGACTTAGTCTGCTTTTTTTAATGCGTCGAGATCTAGGGCGATCCCGTCTGTTTTTTCTTTTATTACAGATGATGCATCTTGTATGCCCTTATTATATATGGCTGGGCCTATTGATTGTAAGAAAAAGGTTAATACTTCCTCTGCGGCAATTACTCCAATTTGTTCATCTCGTTCTTGTTCAAAAAAGGTCATGATTTTATATATATAATGTGTTTTTGATTCTTTGGGAATAAGGTCTGTTATTTTTATCATAAATTTTGTAAATATATACTTATTATATTGTAACAAAAAACATCGCGATATTGCGATGTTTTTTGTTGTCTTGTTTATTACGATAAGCCGAATTTTGTAGCCCGGCAGTGCCGGGTGACGATTATTTCTCTCGACGTAGTATTACTACTACGCTCTAACGAGCTACCTTTTCGAACTCGCTCAAGGCGTGAACGCTGCTCTTTCTCCAGGTAGGGTTTACCACGGCATCTTGTTGCCAAGAGCCGAGTATCGTCGCTTTTGTCTTAAGAACAAAAACGTCTATACACTTTTCACCTTTCATCCGGCAGAACCGGATTAGTATTGTCTCTGTGGCACTATCCCGTCCTTACTCTCGCGAGCAAGAAGGTGGGCGTTACCCACTACCATGACACTAGTACGAGGTACTAGTGGGAGTTCGGACTTTCCTCTCCAATACACGTATTGGAGCAATCGTCTGTAATGAACAAGATAATCATAATAATAGCCTAAATTAGCTAAATTGTCAAGTTGCAGAATTGTATTTTTTTGGTTATGATAAGGGTATCATTTTTTTCTCTTTATGAAACGATTTGAATTTATCTTCATGGTGTTATTGGTTCCGCTGGATTTTTTTCTGTTATTGTTGGCGGCGGCAAGTGCCTATATCTTACGCTTTTCTGATTGGGCTATTTCTCTTAAGCCTGTGGCATTTTCGTTGACGCGATCAGATTTTTTTGAGGTAAGTATTTGGGCAGCTATTTTAGGGGTTATTATATTCGCGTTTTCGGGGTTATATTCCCATAATAAAAATAGAAAGTTTTCTTTTGATGTGGTACGTGTTGTTATGGCTTGTACTATCGGTTTGTCATTGATTGCGCTATATATTGTTTTTACACAACAGTTGTTTGATTCACGATTTTTGATTTTATTTGGCTATGGATTGGCAATAGTGTATGTGATTGCTGGCAGGCTTGTGTTGCGTGGGTTGAAAGGATTGTTTTATCGTTTGCGGATTGGGTTGCGGCATGTTGTTTTGGTTGGATCAGCAGATAGAATTGTTGAAATGAGTGGTGCATTAGAGCGACGGCCAGAACTTGGATATGAAGTTGTGGGTTCATATATAACATTTGGTGCAAAACAACAACAAGAATTATCTTTACTTTGTGTTGATGAGTTGATTGTTGTTGATCCTTTTTTGTCTCGTGAAAAAATGCTTTTTCTTATTTCTTTTTGTCATGATCGGCATATTGTGTTTAAGTATGCGGCAGATCAGTTTTCTTCATACGCGAGTCATAGTGTGGCGCATCCGTTGGCAGGATTTCCTGTGGTAGAGCTTAAGCGTACTCCACTTGATGGATGGGGGAGAGTAGTGAAGCGTCTTTTTGATGTGGTTGTGGTTATTATTCTTATCTTGTGTACGTTTCCTTTCATGGTATTGATTTCGCTCTTGATTTGGATTGATACAAGAGGCCCTGTGTTGTATAAAAATGAACGGGTTGGTTTACGAGGAAAAATATTTACTGCATATAAATTTCGGTCTATGCATGTGAAAGATTGTACTGGTGACCAGTTTGGCGAATCAGGGAAAAAAGCTTTGGCAAAAGAAGAAAAACTTATTGCGAAGCAAAATACACGAAGTGGCCCTATTTATAAAGTTGGTAACGACCCACGAGTGACGAGAGTTGGCAGTGTTCTTCGTCGGTTTAGTTTGGATGAGCTTCCACAATTTTTTAATGTGTTGTTTGGTACGATGAGTTTGGTGGGGCCAAGACCGCATCAGTCGCGAGAGGTTGCTGGCTATATTGATGAACATCGTAAAGTGTTTACGGTAAAACCAGGGGTTACGGGATTATCGCAAATTTCCGGTAGGAGTGATCTTTTGTATGAAGATGAAGTCCGGCTTGATGTTTTTTATATTGAACATTGGAGTTTGTTTCTTGATATTATTATTTTTGTGAAGACACCATTTATTTTGTTGAAACGTCGAAAGGCTTTGTAATTGTAATTATTTGTTGCTATGAAGATTGCGCTTGTACATGATTATCTTGCACAGGATGGAGGAGCAGAACGAGTACTCGAGGCATTCCATGACGTGTGGCCAGAAGCTCCTATTTTTGTGTTATTTCATGACGTTTCTTCTATGAAACGATTTTCGGATGCAGATATTCGAGAATCATTTATTGCGAAGCTTCCTTTTGGTCGGAAAAAATATCGATGGTATTTGCCATTTATGCCAATTGCAACAGAGCGGCATGATTTGCATGAGTTTGATGTTGTTCTTTCTTCAACAAGCGCATTTGCTAAGGGAGTTATTACTCGTCCGCAGGCAGTGCATATTTCATATTGTCATACGCCAACACGGTATTTGTGGTCCGACACTCACGAGTATCTTGCGAGTTTGCCGTATAATCCGATTGTCCATATGTTTCTTCCTCGATTGATTCATAAGATGCGGTTGTGGGATAGAGCAAGTGTAGATCGGGTGGATTATTTTATTGCCAATTCTGATACGGTGCGTCAACGGATTAATAAATATTATCGACGTGAAAGTGATATTATCTATCCGCCGGTGAGCGTTGATCAATTTTTTGTTACGAAAAATATTGGTAATTATTTTGTGACGGGAGGACGGATGGTTCCTTATAAACGGTTTGATTTGGTGGTTGAGGTATTTAATCGATTGGGTTGGCCAATTAAAATTTTTGGTTCAGGGCCAGAATTAGACAATCTTAAAAAACGAGCCAAGGATAATATTGAATTTTTGGGGAGAGTCTCTGATAAAGAAAAAGCGAAGTTGTTGGCGCATGCAAAAGCGTTTATTCATCCGCAAGTTGAAGATTTGGGAATTACCCCTATTGAATCTATGGCGAGTGGTCGTCCGGTGATTGCGTATGGCGTTGGCGGGGTATGTGAAACCGTTATTCCAGGAGAAACGGGGGTATTTTTTGAAGAACAAACGTGGGAATCTTTGTTTGATGTATTACTTACGTTTGATGAATATGTGTGGAATGGTGATGCTATTCGTGCGCATGCTATGCGATATAGTGATGAACGATTTCGTCAACAGATTGAAACATATGTTTCTCAACATTATGAAGATTTTTTGCAAGATATGACGCAGTGTCAGCTTGCTGTACAACATACCCCGATTGACTAGTTTTTTGTTCGGTATTTCTATGATTATTGGTATTGATATTCGCTGTTTTGCGAACACACATCGAACAGGAGTGGGAGAATATACATATGAACTTTTGACAGCTCTTTTTTTGGCATATCCTGAATATCAGTTTGTATTATTTATGAATGCCTTTCGAGATGATTCTTTTGATATTCCTGATTGGAAATTTTCTCATGTGCATATGGTGCGAACGCGTTGGCCGAATAAGGTATTTCATTTATGTCAGTTGCTTGGCTTGTTTTCTCTTGATGCTTTTGTATGGCGCCGAGTGAAGCAGTTGTTCCCTGGTGCTGCGGGTTTTGATTGGTGGTATTCCCCAAATATGCATGTGATGTCGTTGTCAAAACAGGTTCCGTTTGTATTGACGATGCATGATTTATCGTTTGATATTTATCGTGATTGTTTTTATTGGCGTCAGCGATTGAAACATTGGTTGGTTCGTCCGCGTCGTTTGTGTCAGAGGGCACAAGTTATTGTGGTGCTATCTGAAAATACAAAACATGATATTGTTACTTTGTATGGTATTCCTGATGATCGGGTGCATGTTGTGTATCCTGGAGTGAGTTCTTTGTTTCAAACAAAAGAGATAAAAAAATCAGGTATTTCTTTGCCTGAACAGTTTGTATTGTTTTTGGGAACATTGGAACCACGGAAAAATGTGATGGGTATTATGTTGGCACATCAGGCGTTGCCACTAGCACTTCGTGCAGCATTTCCTTTTGTTATTGCGGGAAGTTCTGGGTGGAAGTCTGATGATGTACGCGCTATAATGGAACATGATCCGTATATTCAGTATCTTGGATATGTCTCTGCGGAAGATAAGCCAACATTATATACTCGAGCTCGGGTGTTTTTATTTCCAAGTTTGTATGAAGGATTTGGTTTTCCTGTGCTTGAAGCAATGGCATGTGGAACAGCGGTAATTACGAGTAATAGTTCTTCATTATTTGAGGTAACAGGTGGTGCTGCCGTATTGGTTGATCCACTTGATGTGAACGACATTTCTGCTGCATTGCGTGATCTTTTGGAACATGATATTCTTTGTCATTCGCTTGGTGAAAAAGGGCGTGAACGAAGTATGTTATTTTCTTGGCAAAAAACAGCACGAGAATTTGGCACGTTATTGGATCGTGTATAGAAAATAGTCTGAAGCCATTAGGGACATAGTGTATTGGTGTGGGCTATTAATATTATTATGAATTATTTTTATGAGAATTGGTATTGATGCCCGGATGTGGGGAAAGGGATATGGCATTGGGCGATATATTGAACAGTTGGTGCTTCATTTGCTTACGATTGATACGAGTAATACGTATGTGTTATTAGTGCGTCTTGAACAGAAAGCTGTTATTGAACAAGAAATTTCTCAGCATGCGTCTATGGATAGGATACGGCTTATTGTTGCTGATGTCCCATGGTATTCGTGGAAAGAACAATTGGTGTTGCCGAGGATATTTAATAAAACGCCTGTTGATTTGATGCATTTTCCACATTGGAATGTGTCATTTTTGTATAGAAAGCCGTTTGTGGTAACAATTCATGATTTGACGATGTTTCATTATGCACGGCCAGAAGCAACTACCCGTGGAAAAATTGTGTATTTTATAAAAGACAAAATACATCGGCGGCTTATTACCCGTGTTGTACATCGTGCTCGTGCGTTATTGGTGACGAGCGAATTTACGAAGCAAGATATTCATAATACCTTGGGGGTTCCTTTGGATAATATGGTGGTAACGTATCAGGCGCCATTTTTTCAAGCAAATAAAAATACGAAAGAACAAGAATCTTTAGAACATACCGAGCATACAAAACTTCACGTACCTGACTGGCAGGAGTTGTTTGATAGGTTTGGTATTAATGGGTGGTTTGCTCTGTATGTTGGGGCGGCGTATCCACATAAATATTTGTCTGGATTATTAAAAGCATGGAAACGGTTTGAAGAACGGTATGGAAAAAGTCAGTATCAGCTGGTGTTGGTAGGGAAGCAAAATGCGTTTTATGATCCGCTTCTTGAAAGTGATGATATGAAAGCATGTAAGCAAGTGGTGTATACAGGATTTTTGTCTGATGAAGAATTGGCGACAATGTATCGCCAAGCCTCGTTGTTTGTTTTTCCGAGTTTGTATGAGGGATTTGGTTTGACGCCACTTGATGCCATGGCGCATGGTGTTCCTGTTGTTTCTTCTGATCGTTCGTGTATGCCGGAGGTGTTGGGTGATGCTGCGCTTTTTGTTGATCCTGAAAATAGTGAACAGTTTGTGGATGCACTCTATGTTGGATTTACTGATGATGATATTCGTCGAGAGTTGGTTGCAAATAGCAAAGAAGTATTACGGCAATATTCATGGAAGAAGTTGGCAGAAGAAACACTTATGGTGTATGAAAAACAAGGCCGTTCATCTGGACATAAAGGATAGGGCATAACATCTACGAATTAGCAGAGATACATATACGTAAAAAAAATCCCGGTTTGGGATTTTTTTATATTCCAGTGGAATAATGCATATGTTTATTTTATCCTCATTTTTTCTTGAGTATAGAAGTTTTGTGATATACTATGTTTGCTGAATACATTTATTATTCATATCTCAATGGCGTCTTTATCTTCTCGTAAACGTCAACGGTGTTCGTATTGCCGGAAAACAGGCCACAATAAACGTGTGTGTCCTATTTTGCATCCAGAAAAATATGAACAACCGCGTGCTTCTCATAATGGCACTTCATCTACTGTTGATTTATCTATATCAAAAAAACAACATTTTTCACCAATGGTTGATATTCATGTTACAAAGAAACCGGAAGTTTCTTCACATGTGGTGAATTTACGTGCAGAAGGATATGAAAAAGAATGGGATGCTGTTACTCCGTATGTTCCAGAGAAAGCTCCTCAACTTCCACAGTGTGCTTCCTATAATCCGGCAGAAGCAGTTTCTTTTTCAAATAAAGTTGCAAAAGTAAATGCCTATTTATCAGCTGTTAAGGCGTACACAAAACAGGATCAAGCGGTGCCTAGGGCTGATCGTATGAAAGAAAAACCGGTTGTTATTCGTCAGCCACTTGTGTCTCGTATTGGGTCATCTTTTTCTTTTCCTCGGCCATCTTTTTCCTTTTTTTCTCGTGCAAAAGATTGGTGGTATGGGGTATTGAATGCCAAATATATGAGATATGTTGCGGTCATTCTTTTGTTTTTTTCCATTTTGCCGTTTCCTGCGTTGTCTATGTATATACATGTGCGTAAAACAGGGGATGAAGTTATTAATGCAAGTACTAATGCGTTTTTGTCATTGCAATCATCTACGGCGGCTGCGTTTCATGCAAACCTTCCTCAAGCACAATATGATTTAGAAGAAGCATTGGCTTCATTTGATACGGCAACGAATTTAGTAGATAAAGAGCATAAATTACTTATTTCTACGGCAAAATTATTACCAATTATTGGGGCTGAAGTAAAAAGCCGACAAGCAGTTCTTGAAGCAGGACATAAATTAGCATTGTGGAATACCTATTTAGTAAAAGGTATTGAAGAAGCCTCCAAGGATGACAGTATGTCGATTATTGATCGATTTCGTATTTTACGTGTTCATATTGATCGATCAATTCCACAATACCAAGAAGCATTGGTGCTTCTTAATAAAGTAAATCCTTCTACGTTGCCATTGGAATATCAAGAACCATTTGTTCAATTTCGAGATTTATTTGCTGCTGTTATTGATGATATGCATGATATTGTGCAACTGGTTGATGCTGTTGATTTGGTTTTTGGTGGAAAACATCCTCGAACACATTTAATTATGTTTCAAAATACGAATGAATGGCGACCAACTGGTGGTTTCACGGGAAGTTTTGCGGTCGTAAATTTTTCTGATGGGAAATGGGATATTGATGTTCCTGGCGGCGGTACGTATGATTTGCAAGGTCAGCTTGATGTATTTGAAAAACCACCACTTCCTTTGCAATTAGTTAATAAACGATGGGAATTTCAAGATGCCAATTGGTTTCCTGATTTTTCGGCTTCGGCACAAAAGACGGCGTGGTTTTATGAACATGCACGAGGAGAAACGGTGGATGGTGTTATTGCTATTGATTCTACTGTGCTTGAACGATTTTTACGGGTGGTTGGTCCTCAAGTGAGTAGGGCATATGATGATGTCTCTCTTGATGCCGATTCTGCTGTCCATTCTATTGAGGAACAGATCGTTTCAGAAAAAGATTCTTCTGCACCGAAGCAAATTGTTTCATCACTGTTGTTGCAATTTCTTACTGATGTTCAGTCACTTGATGCAGGAGATATGCTTGGATTATTACAAGAGCTTCATGAAGCTCTTGAACAGGGTGAAATTAAAGTATATTTTTCTGATGAATCACAGTCATATTTTCGGCAATTTGGGTGGACAGGAGAATTAGTGGCTACAGCTCCGGCACAAGATTATTTGCACGTTTCTGTGGCAAATATTGGTGGTGCAAAAACGGATGCGTTAATCGAACAAAATATTGATCATCAAAGTGTTATTCAGGAAGATGGGTCAATTATTGATACGGTTATTATCCATCGTGCGCAAGATGCCTATTATGGGGATAATACATTATATAATACGAGCAATATTAGTTATATTCGTGCGTATGTCCCTGAAGGCGCCGAGCTTTTGGATGCGGGTGGGTTTACTCCACCACCAGAGGATTTTTTCGTTGTGCCAGAAGATTGGTATGTTGATGATGTTGATGTGTTGAAGCAGGAACAGGGATTGCATATTGATGAACATACGGGAACTCGCATTACCAATGAATTTGAAAAAACAGCGTTTGGTAATTGGATGATTACGAGCCCTGGTGAATCGCAATCATTATATTTTGTGTATAAACTTCCATTTTCTTTGTTTGACATGAGTACTAAGCAAGAAGATACGTGGGCTGATTTATTGTATAATGAGACTCCTGCGTCCAAATATAGTTTATTAACCCAAAAACAATCTGGAAAAGATGTACATTTTTCTTCCCAGATTATTTATCCTAACTCATGGCAACCGGTATGGAAATCACGACCAGATATTGATTTTGCTTCAAATGGTGCGACATTTGATACTACGTTGCTTGTGGATGAAGTATATGGAGTGGTATTTGCACAACACAAATGATGTAGGGTTGTCTGATTTTTTGTGCTATACTTTTACTTGTATTCGTTTTTGATATTTTATTTATGCCTGCAACATCTTTACAAAAATCATCTTTTTCAAAAAAGAAACCCACAACTTCTAAAAAAGTGAAAAAGTCGTCTTCATCTGTAAAAAAAGGGACGGAGAAAAAACGTGTACTCAAAAAAAAGTCTTCTACGAAAAAGAGTACAAGTCGCGTGAAGAAAACAACTTCTGTTATTGAGTATCCTAAGGTTCTTCAAGAAGAACAGGACGATAAAGTTATTTCCGATTTTTCTGAGCAACCACTTGCTCAGGGATCTCTTGATGATGGCGAACATCATGTTCTTGCAAAAGAACTGCTTAGTAGTACGACGGAGCTTCTTGACGAAGATGATATGCTTACTTTAGGGAATGATGACGAAGGATTTTCTTTTGTTGATGGAGATGAACAAGAACCTGAACAAGAGGAATCAGAAGGATTTCACAAAAAACGTATTCGTAAAGATATTGATGAAAAACTTACGACCATTTATAAAAATGCCGATGGTTCCATGCCTGACATGAAACATTTTCAGAAGAAACCTCGTTGGCGATTCCTCAAGGCATTTATTACTTTTTTATTGACTATAGGATTTTTGGGGGCTGTTGCCTATGCAGGATTTTTTATTTTTCAACCTCAGTCTCGTTTTTCTGAAGCTGATGTTATTTTGTCTATTTCGGGCGATAAGGAAGTTCAAATTGGTCAGGAAGTTCGTTATCGTATTCGGTATAGTAATGCGCAAGTTATTCCACTTACCCAGGCAACACTGCAAGTACGATATCCGGAAGGCTTTGTTTTTTCTGAAAGTAGCCAGTTGCCATCAAATGATACGAATACGGAATGGGATTTAGGAGCGCTTGATAAAGAATCAAGTGGATATATTGATATTTATGGCACCATGTTTGGTAATTTGGATGAAGAGCGGTCATTTCGGGTATTTTTGAATTATACTCCTAGTAATTTTAGTTCATCCTTTCAGAAGGTAGCAAATACTACGGTTATATTAAATGATGCACCGGTTGCTCTGGCTGTGGATGCTCCTGAAAGTGTTGTTGCTGGTGCGGAGACGTCATTTATTTTTGATCTTTCTCTTATTGAAGATGTGCCATTATCAAATGTTCGTCTTATGTTTGAACCGAATGATCGGTTTGTTATTTCTGTAAGTGAGCCCGATTCAGATGAATCTTCTGTTTATGCCTGGACATTTCCTGTATTAGATAAAGATTCACGGGTTACGGTAAAAGGTATTTTTTCTCCAGTTGAAAATGACGATACTCCTGTTTCTCTTACGGCTCGGCTTGTGGGAGAATTGAATGGACAAGATTTTCTGTATACGTCTCAGACATTTGATGTCTCTGTGGTGAATGCTGATTTGGTAGCATCGTTAGCTATTAATGGTTCATTGCATTCATTTACTGTGCAGCCAGGAGAAGTGCTTAATGCAAGTATTCATGTTAAAAATAACGGAAGTGTTGATCTTGAAAAGATGAGGGTTCGGGCAATTTTTGATGCGCCTTCTATAGAAGGGAAAAGTATTTTATATTGGGGATCGCTTACGGATGAATTAGGAGGAGCTATTGTGGGAGAACAACTTGGGGATGATTTACGAAGAGGAACTATTACGTGGAATCAAAGTAATCTGCATGATTTGAATGTCCTTGCTGTTGGTGATGAATTTTCAATTGATTTCAGTTTGCCTATTAAGACAAATGAAGATGTTCCTTTGTCTACTATTCCTTCTTATAAGGCAAAGGTGCTTCTTGAAGTGCAATATGAGAGTGATGGTGAATCACATATTTTTACGAATGCTCCGCTTGAACTTACGTTTAATTCTGATGTTGATTTGGATGTTCGAGATGAAACAACAGATTTGGATGGCACAAAGACACAGCATGATATGGTGTGGGTGCTTACCAATAGTTTTCATGCGCTTACTGATATTACATTGACTGCTGATATTTATGGTGATGTTACCGTTGATCCTGTTTTGTTTGTTGCTCCTGCCGGGGATGTTGCGTATGATGAAAAAGAACAAAAGGTTACATGGCATATTGATACTATGCCCACGAGTGTTGACGTGTTAGCATTGTCATTGCCAATTATTCTTAATACCAACAATCCTAGTCAAACGAATCTTACGTCACAAGTAACATTACAGGCGACGGATACGGTTACTGGTGAACAAATACTTGCGGTAGGAAATGGTATTTTGTTGCCGTCTGCTGAAGTTGTGCAGACACCATAGTTTTTATTTTTCTTTTAATTATAAAAAAATAACGCGTCATTATATGACGCGTTATTTTTTATTGTGGTCCTGGAGGGAATCGAACCCCCACCAACGGTTCCGAAGACCGTTGTTCTATCCATTAAACTACAGGACCCCGTTACACGCTTCGCTGCGCGGGGCAAGCCTATTATATATAGCTATTTTTGGCTTGCCTAGCGTACCGAAATGAAGATTTGTGCCCCCGCCTGGGCTTGAACCAGGGACCGTTTGCTTAAGAGGCAACTGCTCTACCAGCTGAGCTACAAGGGCATTATGTATCGCGATTGTGCGATGAACACTATATCATGAGATAAATAATAAATCAAGAGAATCGTGTATTCTAGAAAGAGCCCTGATGGTCAATAGGAAAAATTCTCTTACGAGAATTTTTTTATTACCCAATTGGATCGTTTGGTTCGCGTGTGAGAATTTCTATTTTTGGTCCTTTCCATCCTTTTACCTTGAGTGCTTCTTCTGCTGCCGCTACTTGCGCTTCTTGTTTGCTGCCGCCGTCTCCTCTGGCAACTTGTTCTTTTCCAAGGTATACCGCAATAGTGAATTGTTTATCATGATCTGGTCCGTCTTCGTGAAGCACTTTATATGTTGGTGTTACGCCAACAATTTCTTGTGCTGATTCTTGGAAGCGAGATTTTGGATCCATCCATAGTCCGAGATCAAGAATTTCTGGAAGTTTGCTAATGACCCATCTGGTGATAAATTGTTTTGACATGTCCCATCCTTGATCTATATAGATGGCACCAATGATTGCTTCAACTGCATTTGCGAGAATGTAATCGCGGGCTTTTGTACCCGCATCTTTTTGTTCTCCGTGGCTAAGAAATAGGTACGGTTCAATATTCATTTCTCTTGCAACAAGAGAACAATTTTTTGCATTCACAAGAGCCGCTCGCCAGTTGGTAAGTTCTCCTTCTGGATTGAGGTAGTGTTCGAACAAAAATTCTGTTACTACTAATTCAAGAACAGCATCACCAAGAAATTCTAATCGTTCGTTGTGAGCAAGTGGGAATTCTCTATTTTCATTGAGGTATGATCTGTGAACGAGTGCTTGGACAAGGTGTTGTTTCGTGGTAAAGTTTACCCCGATTTTTTTTTCGAGGGTAGAAAATTTTTTTTCTTTGTATATTTCGTCTATCATAGAATACTCTTTGATTCATAGCCTCAGCAAGAGGCTGCTATTAGTTTTTTTTGAAGTAGTTTATAGGGAGAAGATGTCTGTGTTTTTTATGAACTGATGTCTGTGTTAGGTGTTTGTTGGAGGTCTTTGTATATTCCACCTAGGATGCCATTAACAAATTTTCCACTTGTTATTCCTCCATAGGTTTTGGCAATTTCAATTGCTTCGTTGATGGCTACTTTTTCAGGAATTTTTTCGTTGATAGTAAGTTCATATACGCCAATGCGTAAAATATTTCTATCGACAATTGACATTTGTCCTATTGGCCAGTTTGTTGCATATGTTTCAATAACGTTGTCTATATTGTCTATATGTTCAACGATGCCTTCTACTGTTTGCCGTACGTATATTTTGTTTTCATCAAGTCCTACCCCAAATTCTTCTAGATTTTGGTCAATAATTGCAGGGAGGGCTGCAGTAGGCTTTTCTTTAAAATCCCATTGATAGAGAATTTGCATGACAATTGTTCTTGCAAGATGACGATTTGACATAAGTATATGTATAAAACTACCGCTTACTATAGCGAAATTATTTACGATAAGCAAATATTTTTGTGTGTAGGTTCACAAAGACCCCTTTTTTTTGCTATGATAGGTATATATGAAGGTTGTTATTTGTACGGATAAAATATCATGGGAAAAATCATCTATACCGCTTAATCAAGCGGAATTTTTGCAATCTTGGGATTGGGGGGTGTTTCAACGTTCTGTGGGGAATATGCCATTACGTATGCAGCTTTTTGATAAGGATACCCTTGTGTGGCAAGGACAAGGATTTGTCTATTCGCTTGCGTTAGGAAAAATGTTTGTTTATTTTCCACGAGTTTTTATGAAAAAACAGTATCTGGCTGTTGTGTGTCAGTGGTTGAAAAAACAAGGATATGTTTTTGTGAGATTTGAACCGATAGAGTCGGGAGCTATACCACAGGATTCTTGGCATGTTGAAATGACAACATATAGGCAGCCTAAGGATACGTTGTTGCTTGATTTATCTCAGACACAAGATGAGTTGTTTGCCCACATGCATAGTAAGACTCGGTATAATATCCGATTGGCAGAAAAAAAAGGAGTAGAAATTCGGCGGGAACCTTCTGCAGAGGTATTTTATGTTTTGAATACACAAACAACAAGTAGAGATAATTTTCGTAGTCACGAAAAAGCGTATTATGAAAAAATGTTGGCACAGGATATGTGTGAACAGTTTACTGCGTATTATGAGGGAGTTCCTATTGCTTCAAATATTTGTGTTTATGGGTCACAATCGTATGTCTATTTACATGGAGCGTCGAGTAATGAACATAGAAATGTGATGGCACCTTATTTACTCCAATGGGTTCAAATTCAACATGCAAAGCAGTTGGGTCTTGCGACGTATGATTTTTGGGGGATATCTCCGTCTACGCCGGCACGACCGCAAACATCTTTTCATCATTTGTCTTGGAATGTGGATGATGTGTGGACGGGGGTAACTCGATTTAAAGCGGGGTTTGGCGGATTTCAGGCTTGTTATGCTGATGCGTTTGAAGTGATGTTGAGTGGTGTTTGGTATCGATTATACAAATTTGTTTCCGCATTACGAAAATAATATATGAAATATTCTTGGAGTCGCACTATATTTTTTGCTATAAACCAGGTGACGGGAAAATATCGGGTGTTGGATTCTTTTATGATTTTTTGTGCGATGTGGTTGATTTTTATATTGGGAAGCGTGGTGGTATATTTATCTATTCCATTAATTTTATTTACTGATGGGGACAATTCATTTTTTTCGTTTTTGGTACTTTTGTTGACTACTCTATTTTTTGCGATAGCGGTTAATTGGTTGTTTGCCTATGCGTTTCCTCATCCGCGTCCTATTGTGGAGTTTCCTAAAATAACACAATTGTTGACGCCCATGAGTACTTGGAAATCTTTTCCCTCTGATCACACAACGGTCGCATTTATTTTTGCCTTGTTTTCAACTTTTTTCTTTTCGGAGTTTCCGTTTATCACTGTTTGTACATTTTTGTGTGCATCGGTGGTTGCCTTTTCGCGTATTTATGTGGGGGTACACTATCCGAGAGATATTGTGGGGGGAATTGTGAGTGCCTTGTTCTTTTTTGTATTTGTCGTGTATATTATGAGTCCGTATGTGTTATCATTTTTTGTGTATTTGAATTCGTTATTAGATATTGTATGAATGTTGTTATTGTTTGTGGGGGATTATCCACTCGGCTTGGAGATATTACCAAACATGTTCCAAAAATTTTGCTTGATATTGGTGGAAGGACTGTGTTGGACTGGCAGCTTGCTATGCTTAGGCCTCTTGGTGTATCTCGTGTTGTCTTGGCTGCGGGGCATTTGTCTGATGTGTTACAAAAACAAGTAGGAACATCTTATAAGGGATTTGATATTGTTTATGCTGTTGAAGAAAAAAAACTTGGTACGGGTGGGGCAATTAAAAATGCATTTTCGTATATTGACACCCTTGATGAGCCAACGTTAATTTTAAATGGTGATGTTTTGAGTACGGTTAATTTTGGTGATATGGTGAATCAGTTGCGACATGGTTCTGATGGATTGATTTTGGGAACAAAAGTTGATGATGCGTCAACCTATGGCACACTTGCGTATGATGAAACGCATCATTTGTTATCGTTTAAAGAAAAAGAAGGTAAGCAGATTGAAGGGTATATCAATGGGGGAGTATATCTATTTACCACACAAGCAACGGCGTATTTTCCTGATGAGGATGCGTTTAGTATTGAGTATGATGTGTTTCCTCATATGAAGGAGTTGTATGTTTATTTATCAGATAGTCCGTGGATAGATGTTGGAGTACCAGAGCGTTTGGCGTGGGCTCGGGAGCATGCGGATGTTTTTTCTTCAGTTGTTTTGTAATTTATGAAAGTTTATTTTCTCTTGGTGCTCACTTGCCTTATCGTATTTTTTTGTTGGTTTGTTCATGGTGAAATTTTTTGGAGCGAACCTCAGGATGTTGAAGAAGTGACTTTTTCAGTTAATGCGGGGGATACTGTTTCATCATTAGCTGTACGTCTTGCTGAAGAAAGAGTGATTAAGAATGCGACAATTTTTAAAGTGTATGTTACTTGGCGTGGTGTTGATCGGCGAATTCAAGCAGGAGATTTTCGTGTACAATCACCGATTACGTTGGCGCGTGTTGTTGATGTGTTGGCAGCGCCCAAAACAAGGAGCG
>CAZEYK010000017.1:0-2310 GCA_964516055.1 uncultured Gammaproteobacteria bacterium | reverse complement strand
AAAGAAAAAGAAAAAAAACAAACAAGGAGCGAAAAAGAAATAACGTTGTTACCGGGATGGACATTGCGGGAGGTTGCCGCTTATTTTGAACGAGAGGGAATTGTAACAACGGACGAAGTATTTCAGGTATTAGGTGAGCCTGCTGTGGTGAGTGATTCAGTTGCGGGTACTTTTTTTTCAGAGGCATTTATTTTGCAGGGTAAACCTGCCAATATTAGTTATGAAGGGTATTTGTCTCCCAATACGTTTCGTATTTTTTCTGATGCGAGTTTTGGTGATATTGTGCATAAATTAGTTGATCATAGAGATAGTCAATTTACTGATCAAATGTATGCTGATATTGCTGCCGCGGGGAGGACGCCTTTTGAAGTACTGACGGTTGCTAGTTTGATAGAAAAAGAAGTTCGTTCTTCGGAGGATAGAAGAATTGTTTCTGATTTATTTTGGCGTCGGCTTGATAATGGATGGCCACTTCAAGCAGATTCAAGTATTCATTATATAACGGGGTTAACAGGAGATGTGTTTACGAATGCTCGTGATCGAGATGTTGATTCTCCTTGGAATACCTATAAATATGCTGGGTTGCCAAAAGGGCCAATTTCAATGCCAAGTTTGGATGCTATTATGGCGGCAATTTATCCAGAAAAAAATTCATATTGGTATTTTTTGACAACGCTTGATACGGGGGATGTTCATTTTTCTAAAACGTTAGATGAACATAATAGAAATGTTGAAAAGTATTTACGTTAATTTTATTTATCAAAATGTATGGATGCTATTGATTATCATAAAAAATGGGGAGGGAAAATTGAAATTATTTCTCGAGTAAAGGTGGAGACTGCAGAAGATTTGAGTTTAGCTTATACCCCTGGTGTGGCTGAACCGTGTAAAGCCATTGCTGAAAATAAAGATTTGGTTTATGAATACACGCGTAAACATAATATGGTTGCGGTGATTACTGATGGTAGTGCTGTGTTGGGATTGGGAAATATTGGTCCAGAAGCGTCACTGCCGGTGATGGAAGGGAAAGCACTTTTGTTTAAAGAGTTCGCTGGGGTTGATGCGTTTCCTATTGCACTTACTACACAGGATGTGGATGAAATTGTGGAAACAGTGGAAAGAATTTCTCCGATGTTTGGGGGAATTAATTTGGAAGATATTTCTGCACCACGATGTTTTGAAATTGAAAGACGATTGCAGCAGTCATTGTCTATTCCGGTATTTCATGATGATCAACATGGGACGGCTATTGTGGCGTTAGCGGCGTTATATAATGCATTGAAGGTGGTTGATAAAAATATTGAGGATATCCGTGTGGTGATGAGTGGTGTTGGTGCTGCTGGTGTTGCAATTACAAAATTACTTTTGGCAGCGGGTGTCGGTGATGTGCTTCTTGTTGATTCACAGGGATTGATTTGTAATAGACGAGATAATCTTACGGATGTAAAAGAAGATTTATTGGCTGAGTTAAATAATAAAGGAATTTGTGGATCATTGGCTGATGCGTTTATTGGGGCGGATGTATTTATTGGTGTGAGTAAGGGTGGTTTGGTGACTGCCGATATGGTAAAAAGTATGCATGACGGTGCTATTATTATTGCGATGGCAAATCCTGTGCCAGAAATTATGCCTGACGTTGCCAAGGCTGCTGGCGCTGCTGTTGTTGCTACGGGGCGAAGTGATTTTCCGAATCAGGTGAATAATGTGCTTGCGTTTCCTGGAATTTTTCGTGGGCTTCTTGATGCGCGTATTCCAAATGTTACTGATGATATGAAACTTGCGGTGGCACGAGCACTTGCTGATTATGTGACAGATGTTCACGCTGAGAATATTATACCAAGTCCTCTTGATAAACATGTTGTGCAGGTTGTTGCAGATGCGGTGAAGGAAATAGGAAAATTAGATTAGCTTTTTATTAACTTTACTGTATTCTTTTGTCGCCAAAAGAATCAAAAGCGCTGGGGTGTGCAAAATCGCTTTATGATTATTTATTTGATGATTGGTGTGATTTGAGGCTAGAATGCACACCCCAGACCCCAAATCGCAACAGGTTTTATTGGCTATTTATTTGAGATTTTATGAAAACTTCGGATTTTGATTATCATTTGCCGCCAGAGCGGATTGCGCAGCGGGTGATGGAGCCACGAGATCATTCTCGGTTGCTTGTGGTTGATAGAGAAAAACATACTATCGTGGATAAACAATTTTTTGATATTGTGGATTATTTTCAAAAAGGGGATTTGTTGATTTGGAATAATTCAAAAGTGTTTAAGGCTCGTTTGTTTGGAGCACTTTTGTCTGTTGATGGAG
>CAZEYK010000016.1:0-18646 GCA_964516055.1 uncultured Gammaproteobacteria bacterium | reverse complement strand
TGACAACGCTCTGAATCTCGTCGCCAATCCGGATGATTTCACCGACTTTTCTGGTCAACGTTAACATAAATTTCTCCTTGAAAGTTGATGGACAAACCACCCCTTGGTTTGTCTTCAGAAAGCGAGTACAATATACCTAGTTATTCCTTAATTGTCAACCTCTCTATGAAAACCAAATACAAGACAAGTCCCAAAGATTTCTTCCTCCATTTGCTCATGATCATTACCCTATACGGAAGTGCCATCAGTATTATTACCATTCTTTTTCAAATCATCAATATTACCATCCCAGATCTACTCGATTATCAGTACGGCCCCTACGATTCAAGCGTTAGTATTATCCGATCTGCGGTAGCAACACTTATTGTGATGTTTCCGGTATACCTTGGTACCATGAAACATCTTGGCAAAGAATATAAAGCCAATCCAGAAAAAAGATCCCTCCCCATCAGAAAATGGTTAATTTACCTTACCATTTTCATTGGAAGCATTGTATACATGGTAGATTTAATTAGTATCATTCGCAGCTTCCTCGAAGGGGAGGTAACCCTACGATTTATTTTAAAAGCGCTTTCCATACTTATGGTAGTAGGAAGCATTTTGTTTTACTACATCAGAGACCTCAAACAACATAACGTATCTTAATATGAAATATTTTGCATACTACATCAGTATATTTGTGGTCATCACTATTTTGGTAAGCTTGTACATTGTTGGTTCACCACAACATGCACGGCAAATACGATTTGATGAACAACGAATATCAAACTTACAAGAAATTCAAAACAATATTTCTTGGTACTACGATCAAAACGATACCATACCAGAACAACTCACCGAACTCACCACAACATATCCCGAAGGAATAGTACTGACCGATCCAGAAACAGGGAAACCCTACGAATACATGAAAACAGGGGAGACCACCTACCAATTGTGTACCACATTCAACCAAACACAAACGTCTTCATATATAAATAGGCCAGTACCCATAAAAATAGCTGCCGGGGATAGTTGGTATTACACAGTAGGAAGAAACTGTTTTGATAGAGAAGTAAAAAAATCCATAACACAAGAAGAGATGATACACATAGACCGATCAGCAATTCCCGTACCACAAGAAGCTCCCATAAACTAACAAGAATATATAAAAGGACTCCTATTCACATAGAAGTTCTTTTATATTTTCAACATCCTGCAATAACCTACGCAGTCGTATGCCTTTTTAAATCAGGTCGCTGTCGACTTTTAAACAACGCTGAATTTGTGCTCCCAACTTGTTTTCGATACGCGGTATATTCTTCTTCAGGCAAAGCAATAATTTCTACACACCGATCAGTACAACAACCATGCATTTCTTCCTGACACGTAGGGCATTGAATAAACAATAAATTACACGCCACATTACGACAATTAGTAAATTCATCACACACGTCACCACATTGATCACAGGAAGACAAGACATCCTCCGTTACCGCTTCCGCAATTCGATCATCAAACACATAATTTTTTCCTTTAAATTTACTTACCAATCCTTTTTCTTTCACCGTATGCGCATAATCAATAATTCCACCCAACAACTGATTTACATCTTCAAATCCTTCATTTTTTAAATACGCACTCGCTTTTTCACAACGAATACCACCTGTACAATACAGCAATATTTTTTTATCCTTTTTATCGGCAAGCAATTCCTTTACCATGGGAAGCTCTTCCCGAAATGTATCACAATCAGGGGTAATTGCTCCTTCAAAATGACCGATACGACTTTCATAATGATTTCTCATATCAACCACAATCGTATTAGGATCATCCATTGCATCATGAAATGCTTCCGGAGTAAGATGGGTACCAATATTAGACAAATCATAATCATCAGCCGTCAAGCCATCTGCCACAATTTGTTTGCGTACCTTAATACATAGTTTAATAAAAGAAAACCTTGGTTCTTCAACAGCAATCTTAAATGGAACATGTTTAAATCCAGAAAAACTGTGTACATGCTGCACAAACATATCCCAATGCTTTTCTGGAACACTACATTGGGCATTAATGCCTTCTGCTGCCAAATAAATACGACCAAGTACACCAAGCACGCTCCAGGCTCGAAATAATTCATCACGAAGAGCTCGTGGATGAGCAATATGCGTGTATGTATAAAAAGATACCGTCCTACGAGGGACAGATTCTATTTGAAGTTTTTGCTTTGCTGTTTTTCTATCTAATTTGTTACGAAGGGTAAACATACGAATATACAAATAAGTCATTAGCCAATATACACAAAAAAACACCTCTCGTCAATGCAAACAGAAAAATAATTGCCCAGAATCAACACCTCTGATACAATGCAACCACTATGGCAGAGTATCCACTAAATTCAGCCCAACAACAAGCCGTTGATTATATAGACGGTCCGCTTCTTATTGTTGCCGGAGCAGGAACTGGGAAAACAACAGTAATCACAAAAAAAATAGCTCACATCGTAGATACCAAACTTGCCGAACCAGAACACATTCTTGCACTCACATTTACCGATAAAGCAGCAGAAGAAATGCAAGATCGTGTTGATGAATTCGTAGACATTGGCTACACAGAAATGAAAATTTCTACCTTCCATACTTTTTGCCAAGAATTGCTACAAGAATTTGCTCTTGATATTGGCATCCCAAACAATTTCAAATTAATGATTGAAACCGATACCTGGATGCTCGTTCGCCAACATATATACGACTTCAATCTTGATTATTATAGACCACTCGGAAATCCAAATGCACACATTCACGCCCTATTATCTCACTTCTCCAAATGCAAAGATGAACTCATCACCCCACAAGAATATCTAGCTCACGCAGAACAACTCACACGAGACAACAGCGGTGACATGAATATTGATGAAAAAACTCGCATTACCGAAATTGCCAACGCCTATCATACCTACACACAACTCCTCCTAGACAATAGTGCACTCGATTTTGGTGATCTTATTTACTACACCGTCAAGCTACTCGAACAACGTCCACAAATACAAAAACAACTTCAACAACGATTCAAATATATTCTTGTTGATGAATTCCAAGACGTCAATTGGGCACAATACGTTTTAGTACAAATGCTTGCCAATGAAAAATATAACCAACTCACCGTGGTAGGGGATGATGACCAATCTATTTACGCCTTTCGTGGTGCCAGTGTATCAAACATCCTCAGATTCAAAGAAGATTTTCCAACCGCAAAAAATATTGTTCTCAACACCAACTATCGATCAAATCAACAAATTCTTGATATTGCGTACACCTCTATCCAACACAACAATCCAGATCGTCTTGAAGTAAAACTACAGATAGACAAAAAACTCGTAGCTGGCAGCACACAGGAAACAAAGACTACCCAATCAGCAGTCACTCACATCCACGGATACACCATCGATGATGAAGTTGGTGCCGTTTTACAAGAAATTCAATCTTTAAAAAAAGAACACCCCGAAACGGTATGGGATGATTTTTGTATCCTTGTTCGCGCCAATGGGCATGCCGATCCATTTATCAATGGATTAGAAACCGCACAAATTCCATACGAATTTCTTGCCTCAGCAGGACTCTACAGACAACCTATTGTTCTTGACGCGTTCAACTTTCTCAAACTACTCGACAACTATCATGAGCATACCTCAATATATCGATTACTTCGACTACCATTCTTGAACTTCAAAGAAAGCGATATGCAAAAACTGGTAGGCCTGGCAAAGAAAAAAAGCATATCCTATTACGAAGCACTCAAACGAGCAAGCGGATTTTTTCTTTCACCAGAAGGGATTGCCACCTGCAATAAACTTGTCACCCTCATTCACACAGGGATGAAACAAGTCCGATACGAAAAACCGTCCATCATCCTCTACAATTTTTTTGAAGACAGTGGCTATTTGAACTACCTTACCAAACAAGAAGATGTCGGAGACAAACACACCATCAGACAAATTTATCAACTGAAACAATTTTTTGACCTCCTTCGTCGCTACGAAGATGTTACTCCAGACGCCAATGTAGTTCACTTTGTTGAACAATTTGAATACATGAAAGAATCCGGCAACGAAGGAAAACTCTATCAGCCAACCGATACCCCAGACTCAGTAAACATCATGACTATTCACGCCAGTAAAGGATTAGAATTCAAATATGTGTTCATGATCAACATGGTAGAAGACCGATTTCCAACCAGAAGAAGAGGAGGAAACATAGAAATTCCAACAGAGCTTATACGAGAACAACTTCCCGAAGGAGACGAACATGTTGAAGAAGAACGACGATTATTCTATGTTGCCGCAACTCGTGCCAAAGAAAAACTATACTTTATCAGTTCAGAAGATTATGGTGGTTCACGAAAAAAGAAAATCAGCAGATTCTTAGCAGAACTAGACTACGGATCCAAAGGAAAGGAAGCAATAACCTCCCAAAGTGAACTAACCAAAATAAATAATCAAACAACAAAAAAAGAATTGGTAAATTCGGATGATTCGTCAGTAGTAACCTATAATACCCCAAAAGCCTTTTCCTTCTCACAAATACAAAGCTACCAAAAATGTCCATACCAATATAAACTCTCCCACATTCTCAATATTCCCAAAAAAGGAGCAGCTTCGTTTAGTTTTGGCTCCACCATGCACAACACGCTCCAAAAATTCTACGAACAAATCCAAGAAATGAATAGTGCCAAACAACCAACTCTTTTTGACATTCCCAATGGTTCTCCCATAAACAAGGTGGAACAAGGGGAACTAAAAGTGCCCACCCTCAACGAACTTTTTGAGATATACAAAATCCAATGGATAGATGACTGGTACAAAAATAAAACCCAACGAGAAAGTTATCAAAAAAAAGGGAAAGAAATTCTCAAAACATTTTATACATCACAAGAAGAAAGTGGATGGACGATACCCGTCACTCTAGAAGGATGGTTTAAAATTGTAGTTGGCGATCACCTTGTCCATGGTCGTATTGATCGTATAGACAAACAAACAGATGGATCACTCGAAATTATTGACTACAAAACAGGAAAAACAAAAGAAAAACTCGTTGGCGAAGACAAAGAACAACTGCTCATTTACCAAATTGCCGCGGAATCATTACCACAGTACAGAAACCTTGGCCCCGTAGGAAAATTAACATTTTACTATCTAAATGACAATGTCCAAACATCATTCACCGGAAAAAGTGCAGAAATAGAAAAATTAAAAACCAAACTAACTAAAACCATAGAAAATATTAAACAAGGCGACTTTACGCCAACACCAGACAAATTCACCTGCCAATATTGCGACTATCGTGATATCTGTGAATATAGGGCAACATAACACAAAATATGCAAGACACAATTACACTCATTGTTACTGTGGGAGGATTCTTATTTGCCATGTACTCTGCGTATATTTTATATAAAAATCCAACACCATTTTTTCCAACAAGCAGAAAAAAAATACGAAAAATGATTGCCTTTGCAGAACTCAAACCAACAGACATCGTCATGGATCTTGGTTCAGGGGATGGCCGAATTGTTCTTATGTGTGCAGATAGCGTACAACAAGCCATTGGTATAGAAATAAATAGGGGACTCTGCTATTGGGGAAAAATGATGGCAGTCTTAACCAATAAAAAAAATGCCGTATTCATTGTTCAGGATTTTTGGGAAACAGACATCTCACACGTGGATGTGCTCATGCTCTTTTGTATTAAAAGCGAAATGGCAGGGCTTAAAGAAAAAATTCAAAAAGAAATGAAACCCGGAAGTCGAGTGGTAAGTAACATTTTTAGCTTCCCAAACTGGTCCCCAAAAAAGACAGACAAAAACGTGTATCTATACGAAGTTCCAAAATAGCCTCTTCTCAGACAAAAAAGAACATGCTACTATAAAATCGATAACAAACGTATGTCCTTCTCGTAGGCATAAAGTAATTAAATACATGAGTTTCACCAGCATTGGCGATTCCCTTAAAAAGAAAATAGGAGATACCTCGCCGCTCAAAAAACAAGTAGAAGCCGCTCAAATCGTAGAATATGCCACTGCGGTTTTTGAAGATATGTTTCCTCCAGAACTGGCAAAACATGCAAAACCACTATTTCTCAAAAACAGAACACTCACGGTTACCTGTTCAAGCTCAACGCTTGCCCAAGAAATTCGTGTTAACCAAACACAAATTGTAGAAAAGCTCAACGAAAAACTTGGAAAAAATGAGGTTGACAGAATCAGATATCTTTCCTAAACTATAGTAATATGAAAATATCTGTATACAAACAACGATCAAGAGTCATCCCGCCATACAATCGTGTACGAGGCATGATCTAGTTTTTGTATAGATACATAAATTAGCTATCCGCCTCACAGGCGGAATTTTTTATATAGTATGAAAAAAACAATTATTATAAAAATTGGCACAAATGTTATTACCACGGCAGAAGGACTTCTTGATATAGCCATCATGGAGCATCTCGTTGGACAAATAGTAGCACTAAAAAAAACAGGTATCCAGATAATACTGGTAAGTTCTGGTGCAATGGGAGCAGGAAGAGGACTTCTTGGCATATCACCAAAAGAAACCGTAACAAATAGTCAACTGTTAGCCGCAGTAGGACAAGTAAAACTTATGGATACGTACCAAAAACTTTTTGAAAAACACCATATGTTCTGCGCCCAAATTCTTGCAACAAAAGAAGACTTTCGTGATAGACAACATTATCTTAACATGAGAAATTGTTTTACAAAGCTTTTACATGACGACATTATTCCTATTGCCAATGAAAATGATGTTGTTTCTGTACAAGAACTTATGTTTACAGACAATGACGAACTTGCCGGCATGATTGCCTCAATGATGGATGTATACAAACTCCTCATTCTTACCTCTGTCGATGGTGTATACGACAAAGATCCAACACAAAAAAATGCCAAAGTCATACATACTGTTGATAGACAAACTCAATGGAAAAAAGGCATCACTCAACAACGATCAGCATTTGGACGAGGCGGAATGAGTACAAAATGTTCTGTTGCAGGGAGACTCGCACAAATAGGGATAGAAACACAAATTATCAATGGACAAACAAAACATAGCATTATCGATGCCATAGAAAAAAAGAATATAGGAACAACATTCTGTGCAGAAAAAAAAGTATCAAATATAAAAAAAAGAATAGCAACGGCAAGTGGACAAGAAAAGGGAATTGTTATAGTAAATAAATTAGCTCAAGAAATTCTTACCTCTCCCAATCATGTAAGTTTATTACCAGTAGGGATTGTTGACGTGATAGGAGAGTTTCAAAAAGGGGATATTATAAAAATTCAAAACACCAAAAAAGAAGACATTGGCATTGGTATGGCACAATATAATGCAGAACGAGCAAAAGAATATATTGGCCAAAAAGGAAAAAAAGCGCTCATCCACTACGACTACTTATTTATCGAAAATAAATAATATGAACAAAAACATAGGAATACTTGGCGCCGGAAACATGGGAAGTGCCATATACCAGAGCCTAAAAAAAATAACCACTGATGAAAACCTTCATGTATGTGATTCATCACAAGAAAAACTCGATGAACTCAATGCAACACACACCTACCAAAACAGTGAAGACATGCTTGCTCATGTTGATATTGTTATTCTTGGCATAAAACCACAAACATTCCATCAACTTTCAATAGACTGTTCAGAAAAAATAGTTATCTCTATTATGGCAGGAGTGTCCATGGAATCATTAAAAAAAACACACGCAAAAAAAATCGTTCGCACCATGCCAAACCTTGCCGCCAAAGTAGGCAAAGGCGTTACTGGATGGATTGCCAATGAATCCGTTACCTCTGAAGAAAAACAAAATATTCAAGCAATATTAAACACCTTTGGCACCAGCATTGAAGTGCAATCAGAACATATGATTGATGCAATCACCGCCCTTAGTGGAAGCGGTCCTGCTTATTATTTTCTCCTTACAGAAGCCATTGCACAAACAGCAATAAAGCTGGGATTTTCAAAAGAACACGCAACACAAATTGCACAGGGGACTTGTATTGGAGCCGCCACATTACTTGAACACGATACAAAATCCGCCACAGAATGGAAAGAAGCGGTTACCTCAAAAGGAGGGACAACAGCCGCCGCCCTTGCATACTTTGAACAACAGAACTTCACACAAACAGTAGAAGGAGCAATCCAGGCAGCACAAACAAGATCAACGGAACTTAACTCCTAATCTATGGAACAACTAAAGCAGGTAAAACAAGCAAGCCGTAAACTTGCACAACTCCCAATAGAAAAAATAAATGAAGTACTCGTTGATATTGCCGATGGATTAACAACACAAATTCCTACTATTCTTGATGCAAACAAAAAAGATCTTGCACAAATGGAAACAACCAATCCCAAGTATGATCGCCTACAACTAACAAAAGAACGACTTGAAGATATTGCCAAAGATATCCGCAACATCGCAACAATGCCATCACCCATAGGAGAAATTTTCGAACAGCGAGTTGTGCCAAGTGGATTGGAACTAACCAAAATACGTGTTCCCCTTGGAGTTGTCGGCGTTATATACGAAGCAAGACCAAATGTTACCTTCGATGTATTTACGCTCTGTTTCAAAACACAAAATGCATGTGTTCTCAAAGGAGGCAGTGACGCCAAAGAATCAAATCAGGCAATCGTGTCATATATAAAAAACATACTCAAAAAACATACTATATCAGAAGACATACTCTTTCTTGCACCAGCAAACAGAGAAGCCGTTTACGAAATACTCCAGGCATACAACAACATCGACGTAATTATTCCACGCGGAAGCAGTACCCTCATCAACTTTGTAAGAGAGCATGCAAAAGTCCCTGTTATAGAAACTGGCGCAGGAATTGTGCATACTTACATTGATATAAGTGCAGACATCACAAAAGCACAAGCAATTATCACAAATGCAAAAACACGAAGAGTAAGCGTATGCAACGCACTCGACACACTCATTATTCATCAAGACAAACTAGACAATCTTTCAGAAATAATAAAACCATTGGCAGAAAAAAAAGTTCATGTCTATGCAGACAACCAAAGTTTTAACGCAATAAAAAATCAATATCCAGCAGACTTACTTTATCAGGCAGCACCAGAAGATTTTGGGACCGAATTTCTTGATTACAAAATGTCTATAAAAACAGTTTCATCAATAGAGGAAGCATTGGAACACATCCAACAATATAGTTCAAAACATAGCGAAGCAATCATTGCCGAAGATCAAAAAGCCATTGAACTATTTTTGAACACGGTAGATGCAGCCGCAGTATACGCCAATGCGTCAACAGCATTTACCGATGGCGCTCAATTTGGACTTGGTGCAGAAATTGGTATTAGTACCCAAAAACTTCACGCAAGAGGTCCTATGGGACTAAAAGAATTAACGAGTTATAAATGGATAGTCAAAGGAAACGGTCAAATACGGACATAAGCATACCTTGACAAATTCAATAAACAAAACTACACTTTCACTTGAATGACAGCCACCCCAGATAGGTGGTTGTTCAATATACACGTTCCTTACAAAAGGAACCTCCACCCCACGAGGGACAAAATGGAAATCAAAGATTTTGCAACCGTCAATCCGGCTAAACCAGGTTTCAGGGTCAACGACTTCCTCGCCAACGGGCCTGTCGCTGAGGCCTGGAATCTCGTCAACGGACACTGGCAGGAGTTGGGGAACTCCCGTTCGAGGCGGATCATTGATCCGTTGACGGGACAGCCCATGATCGACGTCCCTGCGCCGTCGATCGAGGAGCTCGCGCCCTTCGGCGAACACCTGAAGAACTGCCCACTCGGCGGCAGGCACAACCCCCGCAAGCACGAGGAACGCTACCTCATGCTCGGAAGGGTATGTAAAAAGGCGGCAGAAGCGCTCGCCGAGCAGGAGGTCGAGGACTTCTTCACCCAGCTCATCCAGCGGGTGATGCCCAAGTCCGATGCCCAGTGTCGTGGCGAGGTGCGCGTGACCTGCGCGTTTCTCGCCAACTACGGTAGCGATCGCGTCCGCTTCCTCGCCACCGGGACGACCAGCCCCGGCGACCATGCCGGACAGCGCATCACCAACCAGCGACACCCCTATGGTCCCGTGGTGGTGATCGCGCCCTTCAACTTCCCGCTCGAGATCCCTGTGCTCCAGGTCATGGGTGCCCTGTTCATGGGCAACGCCCCCCTGGTCCACGTGGATCAGCGCGTCGCGGTGGTCTTCCACCAGTTCGTGCGACTCCTGCACTCCTGCGGTCTCCCCCTCGATGAGATCGACCTCATGACCTGCGAGGGGAAGATCATGGGAGAGTTCTTGGACATGTACAAGAACGACATCGCCCTGGTCCAGTTCACCGGATCCTCCGAAGTCGCCGGCCTGGTCTCCCAGACCATGAACGGCCGCATCAAGAAGGAAGACGCCGGTTTCGACTGGAAGATCCTGGGCCCCGACTACTCCCCTGAGTGGCTCGAGTACATCGCCCACCAGAGTGACCAGGACGCCTACGCCGCCAGCGGCCAGAAATGTTCGGCCCAGTCCCTGCTGGCCTGGCACAACAACTGGCCCAGGGAGACGCTCATCGCTGCTCTGCAGCGTATGGCTCAGCGGCGTTCACTTCAAGACCTCACCATCGGACCCGTCCTCAGCTGGACTACCCGACAAATGCTCGATCACGTCCGGAGGCTCTGCGAACTCGAAGGCGCCGAACTCCTGTTCGGTGGCAAGGAACTCACGGGGCACAACATCCCCGAATGCTACGGCGCGCTCGAGCCAACGGCGGTCTTCGTGCCGTTGAAGACCATCCTCCAGGACGAGGCGACGAGACAACTCGTCACCACCGAGGTCTTCGGACCCGTCCAGGTTCTCACCGAATTCGACGACGCGAGCCTCGAGCAGCTCATCGAGCTGCTCGCGAGCCTCGATCACAGGCTCACGGCCGCGGTCGTGTCGAACGACCCGCTGTTCGTGAACAACATCGTCGGACACGTCGTGAACGGCACCACATACGTGGGCATGCGGGCTCGCACCACCGGTGCGCCGCAGAACCACTGGTTCGGCCCCCACGGCGACCCCCGCGACGCCGGCATCGGCACGGACGAGGCCATCCGCCTTACCTGGTCGTGTCCCGTCTGCGTCATCGAGGATCCCGGCCCTATCCCGGCTAGCTGGACTCCCACGCTCAGCTAGCCGACTACACCAACAACATCATGATCATGGAGAAGTTGTACCATGAACGATGACCCTGGCCCCCCTCCCAGCAAGCGGCAATGCACCTGCACCTGTGACATCTGTCGCAAGGTGCAGACCCGGCAAACCCTGGCTGCTATGCTGCTGCCACTGCAGCCTCTCCCGCCGAAGCTGCCAAGGTTGGACTACACACAGGGAAAAACCCCTGTCAACCAATGCCCGTGCACCGACATCAACTGCAGGTCAGGACACGTCCAACGTGCCCTGATCGAGCACCTGATGAGGAATAGTCACAAAGGTTTCGGCCTGTGCGACATTCCCGGAGACATGAAGGCGGCATGATCTCCTCCAACAACAAGGATAATTAAGAGCAAGGGGATGTAAGAAAGATATCTTATATCACCCTTGCTCTTCGCTCTTATATAAAGAATGTTTTATTTATATAAAAGCAAAAAGAAACCCTATTTGGGTTTCTTTTTTTATATTACCGATCTATAGAAAAAATTTTCCACACATAGGTACGCACATTCATCTTGGTTATTTTTATGATGAATGTGCCGGAAGAAAAAAGAACTAGAGAGAAGACTTGAACTCATCAATCGCCCCAAGCAACGCCTGGGTCAACGACGCTTCCCAGCGGGAATGCCCCGCATGAGGAATCAAGCGCAGATCCGCCTGAGTCCAACGCTGTGCCAATTCCGTCACTCCATCACGCGGACAAATCCAGTCATGCTCACCATGGAGCAAGATTCCCCGGATCTGATGCACACGCAGCACATTCGTTGCACGATCGAGAATATATCCGTCCTGCAAGAACACGCTGTGAAGGAAATAGTGAAGCTCCAAACGCGCCATCGCCAGGGCGATAGCCATCGTCTCTTCATCCTGTGCAGGAGGATCACCAAGTTCAACCGTAGCAAACGCCCCCTCATAGGAAAACCATGCCATGGCCGCCGAATTAAAAACCGATGACGACGAATCATACAACAACCGCTGAGCATAGGCATGCAGAAGCTCGCTAGCCGTTGCCGTCTGGGGAGTAAGTCCCACGTGACGAACGAACGTAGCGTACTCGTTGGGCCTATGACCACCCATGCCAGTCATGAAATGATTAATGTCACTATTACGACCAAGCCAAGTTCCACGCAAGATCAAACCAGAACACTTCTGAGGGTGATTGGCGGCGTAGACAAGTGCCAACGTCGCACCCCACGAACCCCCAACGATCAACCAGCGACCGACCTGAAGGTGTTCACGCAGACATTCAATGTCCGCGATCAAATGGCGGGTCGTGTTATGCACAACGCTCGCGTGAGGACGCGAACGACCAGCACCGCGCTGGTCAAACATGATGATCCGATAGAACAACGGATCAAACAGCTGCCGCATCTTGGGCGAGCAACCAGCACCGGGACCACCGTGAAGAACCAAAACGGGGACTCCACTGGGATTCCCCGAACATTCCCAATACAGCGTATGCCCGTCAGAGACAGAAAGCATACCACTGACATGAGGATCGATAGGGGAGTACAAACGAAATTCCGTGTTCATGGAATATCTCCTTGTGTTGTAGAAAACCGATCTGCATAGATAATGTATATTTTATAAAAATTTGTCAATATGCACACCTACACTTGACGTTATGTAAAAACATGATATTCTGCCAGTAACAAAGGAGATTCGCAGGATCTCCTTTTTGTTAAAAGGTCACAACAACAAATCGTTCCATTAAATTGGGACGCAGCCAAGGAGCACACCATGCTCGTCAGCAAACTCCCGCCCACCAGGCGGGAAGATCCCAAAAACGCAGACACCCGAGCACACCAGCTCATGGTCCGGGCGGGTCTCATGACCCAAACTGGACCCGGTGTCTACGCCATCAATCACCTGGGGACTCGAGTCCTCCAGCGCATCCGCGCCATCATCCGCGAGGAGATGGATCTCACCGGTGCGGTGGAGATCGAGATGCCCATCCTTCATCCCCGGGAACTCTGGGAAGAGTCCAACCGGTGGTCGAAGTACAAAAACGCAGGGACCCTCTTCACCACCACGGATCGCAATGGGGGGGAGTACGCACTTTCCCCCACGGCAGAAGAAGTCGTCACCGCCCTCGCACGGGAGCACGTCAACAGTTGGCGTCAGCTCCCGCTCAACCTCTACCAGATCGGACACAAGTTCCGCAACGAGCTCCGCCCCCGCGGCGGCCTGTTGCGCGGACGTGAGTTCGAGATGAAGGACGCCTACTCATTCGACAGGGATGGGGAAGGCATGAGGAAGGCCTACGAAGTCATGGAGAAGGCCTACGAAGCCATCTTCATGCGTTGTGGACTCACGTTCACAAAAGTCGATGCGGACTCCGGTCCCATCGGCGGCAGTGGCAGCAACGAGTTCATGGCGATCTCCGAGGCCGGGGGGGACTGGTTGCTCACGTGCGACCAGTGTAAGTATAGCGCCAACCAGGAAAAGGCTGTCAGCCTGATCCCGGATGGCGTCAACGGTGGCCCCACCAGCAAAGCCCACCTCGAGCACACGCCGAACATCCGTTCGGTCGAAGAGCTCGAGAAGCACTTCACCATGTCCGCCACCCAGATGGTCAAGACCATCATCTGCGTGGCCGGAGTGGGGGAGGAGTCGTTCCCTGTCGCCGTGTGCATGCGCGGCGATCTGGAACTCAACATGATCAAGATCAGCAACGTTGTCGGTGGTATGTCGGTCGACCTCGCCCCCGACGACGTCGTGATCGAGGTCACCGGAGCCCCCGTGGGCTTCGCTGGTCCCATCAAGATCACCGGCTGTCGCGTTCTCTACGACGAGAGCGTCAAGGGGATGACCAACATCCTCTGCGGCGGCAACCTCTTCGACCACCACTGGCTGGACGTCAACTTTGGTCAGGTGATCGATGGGTTCCTGCTCGAGGAGCCCACAGAGTACCACGACCTGCACAACGCGCAGGCCGGCTACCGATGCTCCCATTGTGGGAAGGGTGACCTTCAGGTCACTCGTGGCATCGAGATCGGCCACATCTTCCAGCTCGGCACCAAATACTCCCAGTCCATGGGTGCAACGTTCATGGACGAAGAGGGCAATCGTCAGCCCTTCCTCATGGGCTGCTACGGTATCGGTGTCACCCGCATCATCGCAGCGGTCATCGAACAAAACAACGATGACGACGGGATCATCTGGCCTGCGGCGCTTGCGCCGTACCGGGCCATGATCATCCCGCTCGACGACAACCGCAAGGACGAAGCCCGAGAGCTCTACCAAGAGCTCAAAAAACAGGGCATCGCCGTGCTCTACGACGACAGGGATAACATCAAGCCCGCGGTGTCCTTCAAGGACGCCGACCTCTGGGGCATTCCCTACAAGATCATCATCGGAAGGAGGACTCCCCCGGGACATGTGGAGATCAAGCCGCGCGTCGGCAATGACTCCAAGATCGTCCCGATCAACGAGATCTCGGACTACAACATCACGTAGGAGAAACGGACAATGAAGACAAAGGATCCTCGCCCTATCGTGGCAGTGATTGGCGCCGGTGCAACCGGTGCAGTCACTGCCTGGGATCTTTCCCAAGAACGAGACGCTGACGGCAATTTTCGTTACCAGGTCATTCTCATCGAGAAGGCCACCCCGGGTAACGGGAGCAGCCAAAGAAGCGCTGCGTGCATCCGCGCGCAGTTCACCACCGAGGCAACCGTCCGCGGCATGCGCTTCGCATGCCGCTACTACGATGAGTTCCAAGAGGTCCACGGGCTGAAGGAAACGGTCTACCGCAAGGTGGGCTACCTCTACCCGTACGCCAACCTCGACAAATTCGCAGACGCCGGCGGGAACAACACCCGCCAACGCGTGTGGGGACTCAACAACGCCCAGGTCCTTGTCGGAAGGGAACTGCACCAACAGTTTCCCTTCCTGGCGGAGAAAATTATTGGTGCCACCTGGTGTGACACCGACGGATTCCTCATCCCGGACCTCATCTACTTGACCCTGGTGCGGCGTCTCAGGGAAGACGCCGACAACGCCACGGTCATGACCAACACCCAGGTCGTTGGCGCTCGGCACAAGAACGACGTCATCACTCATCTCGTTGTCGAGGATCCGCGTGATCCCGGCAAACAGAAGAGTGACCTCGCGGTCGACATCATCGTCGACGCCACCAACGCCTGGTCACCCCGCCTCAGCGAGCTCATGGGCGTCCCCGCCCTGCCCATAGAGCCGCACAAGAGAGTCCTGTACTTCGTCAAGCCGAAGAACGTCAATGTCTCCTGCTGGCCGATGGTTGTCACCGAAAAAGGTGCCTACTGTCGTCCCGAAGGAACGGACAAGTTCCTCATGTCCTGGCTCAAGGAGGTGGACCCCGACCACCACTTCACCGACAAGTGCCAGGACATCATCCCGCCCGGATTCGCCGGGCACGACATCGACGGTCACTTCGTCACCGTCTGGGAGGAGCTCAGCCGGTGGATCCCCGCCATCGGCGAAGACAACTTCGTCCCCACCAAACCTCAAGAGACTGCGGGCTATTATGCGATGACTCCGGATGCAAATCCGATCATCGACATCAGCCAGGGTACCAAAAACCTGATCCACGCGGTTGGGTTTTCAGGGCACGGCCTCATGCACGCCCCCTTCAGCAGTAAGATCGTGGCGCACATCGTGCGCCAACTGATGGGTGAAGACGTCACCTTCAGGCTGGATGGCGTCGACATCGACATCAGCTCTTTCAAAATCGACCGCGACTTCTCGCAGGTGGAAAAGGCCGTCATCTAGATGGTCAAGGACAATCCGTCCCAAAAAGCCGCAGTTGATGCTTCACAAAAGCACATATCAACTGCGGCTTCTTCATTTTTATAAACTTGCCAAACACACTAAAAACTAGTACGATTATCTTAATTGAAAAACAACCATTACCATATATGAACCTCAAACAATACCTCACAATCATGGGACTTGCCACAATTCTTTGTTGGGTTGCGTGGATATTTGTTATTATCAACATCAATCCTTTCGATGGAAATACCACAGGCTTTATCTTTTTTTACATTACCTTATTCTTTTCCCTCATCGGAACCAATTCCATCATTATCTTTGCACTGTACCGCCTCATAAATAAAAAATTGCCACTCTTTCGTCACGTACAAAAAAGCTTTCACGAAGCAAGTGGTATTTCCTCAATTATTATCTTTGTTTTATTTTTACAAGGAAAAGGATGGCTCACCATATGGAACTTTGGCCTTTTTGTTATGCTTACAATTGTCGTTGTCTCATTCCTTTTTTCTATGAAACGGTATCAAAAATTATCATTTTAATATGTCACAAAAAACAGCAATCACCCCAACAAGAAAAGAAGATTATCCTGAATGGTATCAGCAAGTCATCAAAGCGGCAGACATGGCAGAACACTCACCAGTACGCGGATGCATGGTCATAAAACCATGGGGATACGCTATTTGGGAAAACATCCAAAAACATCTTGATAAAAAGTTTAAAGAAACTGGACACGAAAATGCATACTTTCCTATTTTTATTCCCAAAAGTTTTCTTGAAAAAGAAGCAAAACATGTAGATGGCTTTGCCAAAGAATGTGCTGTTGTTACTCATCACAGACTAGAAGAAGGACCAGATGGAAAACTTGTCCCAGCAGGAGAATTAGAAGAACCCCTTATTGTACGGCCAACAAGTGAAACAATTATCGGAGCAATGTTTGAAAAATGGGTAGAATCATATCGTGATTTACCAATTCTTATCAACCAGTGGGCAAACGTTGTGAGGTGGGAAATGCGAACACGCCTTTTTTTGCGTACATCAGAATTTCTCTGGCAAGAAGGGCATACCGCCCACGCAACAAAAGAAGAAGCGCAAGCAGAAACAATGCAAATGCTCGATATTTATGAAGTCTTTGCCAGAGATATTCTTGCCATGCCAGTAATCAAAGGAGAAAAAACAGCAACAGAACGATTTCCTGGAGCAGACAATACCTACACCATAGAATCACTCATGCAAGACAATAAAGCACTGCAAGCAGGAACTTCTCACTTCCTTGGACAAAACTTTGCCAAAGCACAAGACATTTCTTTTGTTGATCAAGAAGGGGAAACACAATACGCGTGGACAACGTCTTGGGGGGTATCCACTCGGCTTATTGGAGGAATTATCATGACACACAGCGATGATAATGGACTTGTACTTCCACCAAAGATTGCGCCTATTCATGTAGTCATCATCCCTATCTTTAAAACAGAAGAAGAAAAAGAACAAGTACTAACCTTTGCCAAAAATCTTAAAGGACAACTCGACGAACAACAATATAACAATCAACCACTCGTTACCTCAATAGACACAAAAGACCAAACAAATGGAGAAAAAAATTGGAAACATATCAAAAAAGGAGTACCAATTCGGCTTGAAATTGGCCCACGTGATATAGAAAAAAATAGTGTATTCATGGCACGAAGAGATCAAGAAGCAAACCAAAAAACAAGTGTAACAACCGAAGAATTTATTTCATCTGTCGTACGTATATTGGATGAAATACAAGAAACACTTTACACCCGAGCATTAGTGCATACACAAAACAATAGCCAACACGTAGAAACAAAAGAAGCATTTGAACAAGCATTCAGCACCGATGATAATCCTGGATATGTATCATGCTTTGCCGATGACAGTGAAGAATATGAAGACATACTCAAATCACTAAAAGCATCAGCACGTTGCATGCCATTATCCGCACAAGACGAACGAGGAACCTGCATCTTCACCGAAAAAGAAGATTGCCGAAAAATTCTCTTCGCCAGATCCTATTAACAACAACTTCCATGAATGAGGAACAAAACATCCTGAACTATTATGCTCAACCGCTTTTTCGGAAAATTCAGCAAAGATATCGCCATTGATCTTGGCACCGCAAATACCCTCGTCTACATCAAAGACAAGGGTATCGTTATCAATGAACCTACAGTTGTTGCTATCAACACAAAAACAGAACAAATTCTCTCTGTAGGTCATGAGGCAAAGGCCATGCTTGGAAAAACACCACCACATATCATGGTAACCCGTCCGCTCGCAAACGGAATTATTTCCGATTTTGAAGTAACAGAAAAAATGCTTCGATACTTTATCGAAAAAGTTCATGAGGACGGATTTTCTCTTGCCCCACGTCCACGAGTTGTTATTTCTGTACCACTTGAAGTAACAGAAGTAGAAATGAAAGCAGTAGAAGACGCCAGCATAGCGGCAGGAGCAAGAAAAGTACATCTTGTCCAAGAACCTATGGCAGCCGCTATTGGTGCGCGTATGCCTATTCAAGATCCAATAGGAAGTATGATTGTAGACATTGGTGCAGGAAACACCGAAGTTGCCATTATTTCATTAAGCGGCGTAGTAACCTGGAAATCAACAGTTATTGCTGGTGAAGAAATGAATAG
>CAZEYK010000015.1:1034-20545 GCA_964516055.1 uncultured Gammaproteobacteria bacterium | reverse complement strand
GGTTTCTGTTTACTCAATCAGATAGTATGCAAGCAATAGCCCGACTAGACTATTTTGAAGCACATACCGATGGATTTGATGTTGCGGAATACGACCTTGAACAACGTGGCCCTGGAGAAGTATATGGCGTACACCAAAGCGGCATGGGACAATTTCGCCTCGCAACCATGGCAGACATAGACCTCATTAAGCTCGCCAGAGAAACCGCACGAGATATTGATTTCAAAAAGTATCCACAACTCAAAAAACAAGTAGGGGAATGGGAAAAGAAAGTTCATCTAGAGTAAAAGAAAAAAGACAATATACTGCTGTCATTCCGAGCGGAGCATAGCGGAGTCGAGGAATCTCAGTGCTTCTTGCTGAGACGGTCTTTCTCGGCTGCGTCTTTGTTTTACTCCGACCTTGCTCGGAATGATACTATTTTTCTGTTATCATTTTTTTTCAATATTATTGACTTTTTTAAACAAAGTGTATATACTCTTGCCAAACCCGTCACGTAATGGATTACGTGACCGAAATGTTCGGAGAAAACCTTGTCAAATAAGCTTCGTAAATCGGGTATTTTGTCGACATATGTTCTTCCTGCGCCTGGCGTCTCCATCGAGAGTTACAGGCAGGCGACGTCGAACGGCCCTGATGCTGTCATCATCGTCAACGACCCCAACGACAAGAAGAAGCCTCGCCGCCGCCGTCGCAACTGACCACTGATCGGTTTTTTCTCCCCCGTCTCGAGTTGTCCACCCCCGGACAAGGAGTCTCGAGACGTCACCCCTTCATGTAGGCCCGTTCTTTTTTCTTATAGAAGAGAACGGGTTTTTTTTACAAACATGTTTCATAACTTTTTTCAACATTGACAAAATATATTTGAAACAGATAGTATGTGGAAAATCATTCGTTGTTACATTATTACATAGCTTGTTCAAGCTATGTAATAATGTCCTCGCGAAGGACAAACTGAACAAACTCAACTTCGGGGCAACAAGCAAGCGTGCAGCCCCATTCACAACAAAAAGGGAGAAAAAAATGACTTCCATTAAGAAAACCTTCGCCGCCATCCTCAACGCGCTGCTGTGGGGGAACATTCCCCCCTACCAGATCTGCGAAAAATCGGACAGGGAGGCGAGGCTGCTGTCTCTCCCTCTGGAGATCACAGCTGCGGGTGGGTACCTCAAGTCCCACAGAGATCTCAATATCGCGGTGGAGGGGCTTATTCGTGAAAGGCCTTCTTCCGTGGAAGAAATTATCAGTGAAGTCAACAGGAGATTTTCGTTGGAAGAACGTTCCAACATCGTCAACGGCCTGGCCGTCGTCCACTGGGAGGATGCCGATCTTCCAAAGATCAGGGCAGAGAACTTCCGTGGAATGAAAAAAAAGAGGGCAAGGATGAGTGCCTGAACTCTTCTCACCACCTCTGTTATCCTGGAGAGGCCTCAACGTACATTCCATCCTTCGCGAGGCCTCACACACACTCTGTGACGTTCACTATAATTGACAAGCATTAGTACAATAGATATACTGGAGTAATTTTATTTCTGAAAAAGACATCAATACACATTTGAAAAAATGTATACCAATGTCCTTTGCAGATAAGGGCAACCATCCGCCGGAGAGCTATTGCTCTCCACAAACCACAATTTTCGAAAAGGAAAAACAAACAATGGCACAAGGAAATGTGATGAGTGTCGATCAAGGCTGCTTTCGAACGCCTCAAGAGCGGAAATTTCGGCAAGTGCGCCGTTGGTCACCACCGTTGCCTCGGCAACGGAAACATCAGTATTCTCCGCCTCAGTGCGCGTCCCCATGCCCCCTTGTGCATTGAGTGCCAGGAAGGCCTCGAAGAACAACAGAGGCAACAGCACTGAGACCTGCAAGAACAACCACCTACCACCTCGCGCGACCCACCAATCATCACAAGGAGCACGCGCGAGGCTCTCCCAAATAATAAATCCACCAGCATAAACGCTGGTGGATTTTTTTAGAGATACCCGTAATTACTATATCATCCTGAGCATAGCGCAGCGAAGTCGAAGGATCTCGATGGAGAAAGAAAAATTTTATATCATGAGATCCTTCGACTTCATTTGCTCGTTCCTCACTCATTACGCTCAGGATGACAGGTGTTTTGTTTTTTACCTATATCGTGTATCACTCTATAGTGATGACAAAAACTACAAAAAATTTTTATATAAATTTACTAAATCAGGATTAATGTTCTTTATCAAAGATAACTTCTTTTTTCGCGTCCACCCTTTCAATTGTTTTTCTCTAGCTATTGCATCATAAATACTTACATACTCCTCATAATAAATTAAATCACTAACATTGTACTTAGACACAAAATTTGCATTATTTTTTTTCAAAGCATGCTCAATATATCTTCTCTCCAAATTATTGGTAACTCCAATATATAATACCGTTTTTCTTGTATTCGTTAATATATAGACGTAATACAACATACCCCCCTAATTTTATTTGCTAAGACGAGATCTCTCGACGTCAGTCGTCTCTTCCTCTCAGGATGAAATTCACTTATGTCCTCTTCACCAACTCCGCAATATTTTTTACAGAAATAACCTGTAATTGTTTATGAGGCTTGTTTCCTTCTTGTCCTTTCGTAATCACTCGCTTCATTCCCAAATGTTCACACTCCTTCAATCGTTTTTCCACATGTCGAACACTACGAATTTCACCACCAAGTCCCACCTCACCAAACACCACCAAATCTCCCCCAAGCACGGTATCTTTAAACGCACTCGCAATCGCAATACTCACCGCCAAATCAGCAGCCGGTTCATCCGCTTGTATTCCTCCCACCACATTCACATGCACATCATACTGCATCAAATCCACACCTGCGCGTTTTTGTAACACCGCAATAAGCACGTGCAATCGATTCAAATCAAATCCACTTGCTTTTCGCTGTGGGTACCCAAAACTCGTTTTGTTTACTAGCGCTTGCACCTCCACCAAAATTGGTCTCGTCCCTTCCATCAAACACGTCACCACACTCCCAGGCAACGAACTATCTCGTTCCTCAAGAAAACTGGCAGACGGATTGGTTACTTCCTTCAATCCCATATCATCCATCTCAAACACACCAACTTCATCTGTTGAACCAAACCGATTTTTAACTGTTCGCAAAATACGATACGCATGATGTCGATCTCCTTCCAAATACAACACCGTATCCACCAAATGTTCCAGCGTCCTTGGACCCGCAACATTACCATCTTTGGTAACATGACCAATAATAATCACCGCAATATTCAGTGACTTTGCCACTTCCAAAAGCTTCACGGCACAAGCCTTCACCTGTGTAGGATTTCCTGGTTCACCTGTCGCATCCACAGAATACACCGTTTGAATAGAATCAATAATCACGACTGGTGGCCGTTCTTTTTTCATAGTCGAACAAATCGTTTCAATACGAATTTCATTTGCCAGTCGCAAAGTAGGGGAGGATAACCCCAATCGTTTTGCCCTCATACTCACTTGCCCAACAGATTCCTCACCAGAAACATATAACACCTCTGGCACCAGCGTTGCCATTTGAATTGCCAACGTTGATTTTCCAATACCAGGCTCACCACCAAGAAGAATCATACTTCCAGGAACAATTCCACCGCCTAGCACGCGATCAAGCTCGCCAACCTTCGTCGAAATTCTTTTTACTTGTTTTGTCTCTATTGCTTCAGACAGCTTCATGGTCTGTGCACTCGGCAGCGTGGCTGCCTGTTCAACGCCTCTTGGTTCTGAACTATTGGCCAATTGTTCCTCAACCGTTCCCCATTTTCCACACGTCAAACATCGCCCAATCCATTTTTGAAATTGCGCATCACAATGAGAACAAGAAAAAATTGTCGCCGTTGTTTTTGCCATAGTAGCCTCATAGTACACGACACAGTCCACTATATCAAGAAGCTATGAACTATGAATTCCGAACGTAATTAGTACGCCAGACTTGCAATAAGTTCAGCCATTACTCCCGATCCATCAGCATTCAAATGAAGACCATCTCGGGTTAATGATGGACAAATAGCCTCACCATCTTTTGCCTTATTATTAAAATCAATCACCACATCAATAGACGTTGCTCCTGTCCCATCCGGACCTTTGCGACGAATCCAATCGTTGAGTGTATCCAATCGTGCTTTTCTCTCCGCACTCCATGATCCACCATTATGATACGCTTGCCATGGCGTCATCGTAATAACAATAACCCGTAACCCTTGTGCTTTTGCTTGTTTCGCAATTGCCAAAATATTTTCTTCCGGAGATTGTGGATTGCTCGCACGAATTGCTGAGCCAGACGCAATATCGTTTGCCCCACCAAGAATAATAAGATCATCAACCGTAGACAACTGAATATGAGAATCAGAAACAATCTCTTGAAACTGTTCTTTTAAAGAAAGAGGACCACCATATCCAGGACCAGTCTTTGCACTCACTACTGCTTTATTTGCCACTACAGTATGACCACAGGCTTGCGCAAGTTTTTCTACATATTGGCTTGGAGCCGTCACCGAATCCCCAACCGCAATGATCTTTTTTCCACGAGATTGACATTGTATAGGACCAGGCGTAGGACATGAACCCCCTGTGGCAGAGCCAGAAAATCCCGCTGGTGCTTTCCAAGGAAAATCGCTTGGAGCAGCTTTGAGTGGACATGCCGCATTACCATTCCCACTCGTATTAAAAATATCAGTAATCCCAATTGCCTTTGCCAAATCGGCAACAGCGGTCATAGATGCTGCTCGTTTTTTTCCATGTTCTTCAGGACTCAATCCTTGTGCTCCTTTTCTTCCAGACCAATATTTTACAATTGCTTGTTGTAATCCTTCAATAGAAGAACACGAGGTATCTGATGCCTTAATAATATCTCGTTGCGCTCCAGCTCCACTATTATGACCCAAATAGGTAAGCATACTCAAAATAAAAGGGTCAGGTTTTGCTCCACAATAAGAAATAGCTCGTTCCAGCTGAGTAGATAAATTTACAAATCCTGCTGCTGTATTGAGTATAGGATTTTTTAATGCTTCTTCTCCTTGCGGATTATTCCTAATTGCTGGGCCACACAACGCTGCCCACTGAGGATATTGTTTAAGCATGCTCGGACAAAAATCAGTTCCCACCTGGAACAATCCCACAAAGCCAAAACTATTTGCTCGTTGGGCATATTGCCACCGTGCCGATTCAAAATACGCAACCACTTTCAAAAACCGCCAATCCATACCATCTCTCCCGGCAACAGAACAATTAGCAAAGGCCTTAAATAATTCATCAAATGTATTATTATCAATCGTCTTCGGTAAATTAGTCAGCGTCTGTTGTTGGTCACGTTTTTCATCAATAACCAAATCTTCAAGATTTATTCCACGAACATACAGCGTTTTGAGTGTTGGAAACGCCAATAAGTTGGGATTGATTGTATACAACACACTATACGAGCCAACAGCAAGAAGCATTCCCGTAATAGCGCCGGTAATTCGTTTTTTTGCCGAGCTAATAGTTGCTGAATTTCCTCCAGAGGCTGTCCATTGCAAACCTGATACAATAATAACAAGCATACACAGCAATACCGCAGCAGCTACTCCAAAGCGGTACACGGCTGCTAAATATTCAGACAAAAAAGGGGATTCAATATACGTATCAGCCAGCGCAGCATTTGGATCAGGTTCAACAATAGTTGAGGGGGATAATTCCAAGCCTGGTATTTGTATGACAGGTTCAGGAGCACGTACCATAATGGGATCCACAGCATTATCATCATCCGTATCCCCATCAGCAAAGACAGGTTGGGCAACATAAAAAAATACGGTACAAACACTGAGTCCCAAAAAAAATATTCGGAATAGCATTGTTTTATACGGTTGTTGTGTAGAGTGCATCATATTAATTATTCACACGAGGACCAATACCTTTTGCCTCAAAATACGAACTTCGTAATTCAAAGTGCATGGCATCACAGGTTTTTCCATCATTAAACCCTTTTCCTCCAAGCCAATTAAAGCCATTGTTAAGAAATGCCTTGATCACCTCATCGGGAATATCACAATCACATAGATCATCTGGTCCTTGTCCTCGTGAAGATTTTTCATATTTTGGACAGGTAGCAGGATTCACATCAACTGCAATACCCCAGGCATGTAAACTCATTGCAGAACTTCCTTTTACTTGTCGCCAGTTAAAGGCCCATACTTTTTCTCCTTTCCAACCAGGTAACGTTTTATCAACTTGTGCTTGAACGGCAGTAAAGGCATCAACCGCAGATTTATTGACTGTTAAATTTTTTCTTCCCAAAAAGTTTGGAATAGATTCAATGGCTACGTCCTTTTCCGTATTTCCAAACGTATCAAAATACCATTCCCGTCCTTTTGTTTTAATACCTGTTTTTGGTGGGGGAGCCAGCTCTACATCACTCGCAAACTTAATACCAGGAATATACAATACTTGAAGCGAGGTGAATTGAACTAACTGAGGATTGATAAAATACAATATTGTATATGAACCAACAGAGAGGAGTAAACCAATAATTGCTTGAGTAATCCGTTTTTTTGCGGTTTCAATACCACTACTATCACCCCGAGAAAGGATATACTGCCCACCACCAACAATAATCATCAATATAGCAATTAATACCGTTGCTCCTACTCCAAAGCGATACAACGCTGCCAAATATTCACCCAAAAATGGAATGGGAATAAAAATATTATTATTTGCATCAGCAAGTGCTTTGGTTTGGTTTGTTGTTCCGGGAGAAAGCGAAAGTCCTGGAATTTGAATCAATGGACTTGGTGCATGTACTGTTATGTCTTCATCACTAACAAAGGTATCAGTACTTCCTCCGCCAGCATGTGTATATGTACTCGCTCCAGGATCAGCACAACACCGAAATCCTACACTATAATCATACCATCCTGTTGCACTGTGGTCTGTTACCGCAGAAGAACAACTTTGTTCACTTCCTGGTTGGCTGCGCGCATAAAACCCTCCCACAAAAGTCATATTACTTCCACCACTTGCCAGATCCGCCACAATTTCATCAAGATTTCCCACCATATCATACACGCCATAGCCATTAGTACAGCCTGCTTTTATTCCGGTGTTCATACGAAGCGGCACTCCAAGACTATCGGTAATTTCTCCTAAGCGTGGATTTTGGAGTCGCTTATCCCCAGCAGTATACAACACCGAAAATGATGCCGTTCTCCCCACATTACATTTGTCGGAAAGGAATCGTGGTCCATACGGATATAATTTTTGTCCCACACGAGCCGAAACTTGATCAGGACCCACGCATGAGGTAAACCATTCTTCTCTTGTACACAGTCGTTTTCCTGCCGCAGTACAGGCTTCTTCTGCCATCACTTTATTCAAAAAAGATTGTGGTTGTATACCCGCAACAGAAATAGCTAATGGTGCAAAAGTTGTTTGTTTTTCTGCACCACGGTCAGGCATTGGAAGACTTCGCGCAGATTGTTTCATCCGTTGTATTTCTGGACTTGTTTGAAAAAGGTCAAAAAAAATTTGAGATTGTGTGGGGGATGGTGGATAGTTGGGAGACGCTGGCTGCTTTGAATTTTTATCAACAATAGCCGCCTCATATTTATCAATACAAAATCTGTCCTGAACATTTGCCATATCAGAAGGACAGGTAAGTGCTTGCGCCGTAAGCGGGAACAAAAAAAGCGACAAAAAAAACGACAAAAAAAACAAAAGAAAAGTGGAAGAAAAAGAAAAATGCATAGTAGGCGTATTATACTATAATACCGTTGCTACTGACAGAATGATGAATTCAACTGTGTAATGACACCACTGGGATTAAGTACGGGAGCAGGTTTTTTATTCAAATGATTGGTAGCACACCCATTTTTTTCATTGATAACACTATTGGGCCACCACGCAAGATTGTGTGTTTGCTTTCCACTGTATGTTTCAAAATGAAGCATCCCGCAATAACTCGCAACACCAAGTTCTTGTCCTTTCGTGACATGATCTCCTTCGCTTACTGTTACCTTGTTGCTATCAATTTCTCCATAGTTTATGGTAATGCCAAGGGTTTCGTGATACACAACTAATTGACTGGTAGCTCCACTAGATATTCCTTCTGATTTCACGCCCCAGCCATCCTTACAGGTTAAAAAGTTGCCAATATTCATAACCACGCCATCATCAACGGCCAGTACTTTTCCAGGTGCCTTTGTATAAATATCAATTCCCACATGACAGCTATTTCCACCATCACGTCTGTCACCCCAGTTCCAACTTATTTGAGATAAACTGTCTTGCTGTAAAGGGAAACAATAGTTTTTATTGGGAAGCAAAAATTCTTGTCCTGTAAGCGCCGCCGTAGTATTTACTTGACTATAAAAGGATTCCTCATCAGCAGAACCCGGAAAACTTGTTTCAGAAACATAGAGAACATTCAACGCATCAAGTTCCGTAAGATTGGGATTGATAAAAGATAAAATCGTGTATGAACCAAGTGCAAGAATAAGACCAATAATAGATTGTCCCAAGAGTTTTTTTGCTTTCGATATTGCTTCAGTATTTCCTCCAGACAATGACCACAACATCCCAGAAATAATAATAACCACAATAGCAATAAGAATGACGGCGGCAATTCCATAGCGAAACAACGCCGCCATATATTCAGACAAATAGGGGATACGCACATAAAAATTATTGCCACCATCCATATTGACCGATTCTTTTACCACCGACAGGGGAGTAAAAGATAATCCTGGCAAAGAAATTTTTGGGGAAGGTTCTTTTAATAAGTCAGCTACTTCATCTTTGACTGTTTGAAGTGTCCTTTGGTTTTGCTGATTAGAGGCTGTTTGTGCCTGGCCATTTGTGTACACTGTTTTTATTTCACCACCACAGCCATCATGAGCAAAATGATCACGAAAACATAAAAAAGGTATCTGTCCATGAACAATATTTGCAGGGATTTCATACACAGTTATATTGGATGGTTTTGCGTCCACCACCGATTGTGCTGTCGTTAATTCTCCCGTATTCAAATACATAATGGTATACCCGCGATTCGTTTGTTTTACCAAATCATCACACCATGTCCCATAACATCCATCAAAAATAAGGGAATAACCAAACTGAACATTAGATAAAAATTGTGCGGCCTGCCATACTTGTTTTCCTCCCGCGCTATGTCCAGCTAAGTGATAGGTACTTGCTTGAATACCGAGCTCGTTCATCACTTGTTTTGTTTCATCAAAAAAAAATCGCATGGATTGCTCTGTGGGAAGCATATTATTTTGATCCGCCTCACGATTAAAAAGAACAATAGCAATATCGCCACGTCGCTCAGCTTGCTGGCAAAGTTTTGAAGGACCAACGCAATTATCAGCAGGAGAGCCACCCCCTTTTCCACTAAAGTAAATATATACCTCGCGTACCTTCGATGCGTCTTTAGGTAAAATAATTCCTTGTTTTTTATCAACATGAATATCTCGGAGTGATCCGGTATATCCCGTATCATAGACACACAGCTGTACATTAGAAAACGTTTCCCGAATACCGGCGTAACTGGGATGTTCTCCTTGGACCGTTTGTGTACACGTTAATCCAGAATAGGCAGATGCTGTGGAAGGAGACAGGCAAAAAAATAATAACGTAACAAAAACAACACAACAGGTGTAACAGAGCCATCGTATACTTTTCACACAGTGGTGCATTGTCATAAATTATGGAATAAAAAATTCTAGCTATGAACGATTATCGAAATGCTTTTCGAGAAATTTCTGCTGCTAACAGAGCATGGGCAGCATCATTTGGATGAATACCATCTTTATCATATTGTGGGGCAATTTTGTTTGGATCACTAGGGTCTTTGATCAACTGATTAAAATCAATCACAACATCCACAAGATTGCCAGATTGTTCATAAATCCATTTGTTTACCGCTTCCAAACGAAGTTGTTTTTCCTTTGTCCAAATAGTATCTTGTTTTCCAAATGGAGAAATGGTTACCGCAATGACACGAAGACCATTGGTCTTTGCCTTTTTATACAATTGTTCCAAATTATTGGTAATGTATGGGACACTTTTGTCGCTGGTAATATCATTTATTCCCGCCAGAATAATAATATGAGAAAAGCCTTCTGCACGAAGATCTCGTGGAAGAAGTGCATCAAGCAATGGTTTCGTTCCTTTGCCTCCCAGCGCAATTTTGTCGTATTTACCAAGTTGTGGACAGGCACCAATAAGCCTTTCCCCATACGCCGTATTCATGCCTGTTGTTCCAATACCAACGGTAATTGAGTCACCAACAGCGAATACATTTTGTTGAGTATCATATTTATGTTGATCACAAGAGATAGTACTTCCGGCAGAACCAATACCAGGATCAGCTGACGAGCTAATTGCTTTTCCGGAAGACTGATTATATAACACTTTCAAATTACTAAATGACACCAGTTGCGGATTAATAAAATAGAGGAGGGAATATGATCCGAGTGTTAAAAATAATCCAATAAGTGCCTGTGTAATACGTTTTTTTGCAGAACTGGCAAAATCTTCGCTTAATCCAGAAAGCATTAACTGCGCACCAGAAACAATAATCATAAAAATGCTGACAAGGATAGCAACCACCACCCCATAGCGATAGAGCGCCGCCATATATTCACCCAAAAAAGGAATCGAAATAAATATTTGGTTTCCTTCTTGCGTCACATGATCTTGCAACATATTTGAAAACGATAATCCTGGAATTTGAATCACTGGGGTTGGTTCTTTCAAGTTTTTTTGAAGCTCTTCAAGATCAAAAAAAGCATCTTCATTTGCTGCTACCGCTCCTTGAAAAAAGAGTGGTAACCCATACTGAAAAAATATGTTCACCGCCTCATTATGAGCATCATTCACTTGTCGTGTGTCTACTTGAAAATAATAGAATTCCTTATTTGCAATTTTGCTGCATGAAGCAAACACCGTGTTATCACAAGGGAGTACTGGAGCTTCTGTATCATTATCATATACCTTTTTAATTGCCGCAATCCAATCACCAGCACCTGTTGCATAATTTCTTGCTCCAATACCAAGCATTGCCGTTGGTTTTTGGATGGCGGTATCCTCTACCAGTTGAGGACGAGCCCCCGTCATTCCTGTATCAATAAGTGCCGCCGCTGCAATTGATGTTTGGCGGGTTTTATCAAGAAGGGTATTGTAAAAACCGTTTCCACCATTACTATGCCCCGCGAGGATAATACTTCCCCTATTAATAGTATATCCTGCTGTTTGTACTTGCTCTGCAATCTGATTGACAAGTTCATCAAAAGAAAATTGACTGTCCGCGGTAAAAGACGATTGGTCATTATTAGTTCCTTCAATAGGTACTGCAATAACAAGGGGAGGAATTTTTCCTGATAATATTTGCGCATTAGCAATATTATCAAATCGACGTTTGGCATTTGGGCCAAGGTACGCGGCAGAAGAACTTTCCAGATTATCATCATTTGCCACGCCAGCAGAAATTGATCCATGGTAAAAAATAACCAGTGGCAGTGGGGTCCCTTTTTGCGCACTCGGAGCAATCCAAATTCTGCCAAACTTATGATTATCAGGATAATTGAAACTAATATATGTTCCATCAACATGGTCTAATGTTTTTGCAAACAAAGAAGCCGGAAAAAAACATCCGGCAACAAGCATGAGAGAACAACAAAAAAATTGTATGTTTTGTACCCTGGACATAGAAGGCATGTCTACGAGCTAAAGAGTCCTATAATTCAAGCAATCGTTCCCAACCAGCAAGAGATGTTGGCTCTTCAATTTGTTCACCATTATAAAAAACAGTTGGTACTGATTGGATTTGTAAAATTTTTGCAAGCTGTTTTGTATTTTCAATATATTGTTGCGGAGCGCCAGTAGCAATACACGTTTCAACCTTATCAATATTCACACCAGCCTCAACTGCCATTTGTTCAACAATCGCTGGAGTAAGGTTGCTATTATTGGCATACACCTGTTGTTTAAATGGAACAAATTTATTCTGCAACGCCGCACAATATGCATATTCATGTGCCTGATCTGTGGCAACAGGAAAACGAGTCACCGGAAGTCCTTTCCAAATAATCTTAACTTTTTTAGGATATTTTGCGAGCAACTCATCAAACAATATATTTTGTGCGGCACATGCTTCACACCCAAGATCTTCAAAAGCGATAAGCGTTATTGGTGCGCGTTTGTCACCGATAATTGCATCATCAGAAAAAATAGGAATAGGGAGATTGTTCTCATTATTTGTCACAACTTGTGTATCTTTTTGATAAAGTGACTGATACTGGATAATACGAATAAATAACGTTATTCCTACAAGTAAAATAGCAGGAATAAAGATAAGAATAATGTGATGGGTCTTAATCATAAAGAGAAAGAAAAGGCTACCTCATTAAAGAGGAAGACTGTATAGTCCTGGTTGGACTTTGTCAGTAAAATAAATGTTTTTTCCATCATCACCCAAAAACATAGATTGAACAACGTGAAAAGCATCCACCGTCAATTGAGTTCGTGAACCAGATTCAATATCAATACGATAAAAAACATCTTGAGTGTTATTTGCTAAATCAGGAGCAAATCCTGTGCCACGTTGCAAATCCGATGGGACAGCACAATACAAGATACGTTCACTTTGAAATGCACATTTTTGTGCCCAGGTACTTAATCCTAAACTTTTTCTTCCTGTTCCCGCTGTGGTTCCTTCTGCGTTAGCAATCCATAACTCGGGATTAAAATTATTTCGTGAATTATAGACACTATACAGAATTTTTTTCCCTTCAGGAGACCAGATACTTTCAAAACCACGTCCTTCCACGGTGAGGGGACTAAAATTTTCACCATTAATTCCTACAAGGTGAATATCCTGTCTATTAGCGCCAAGTGCTTCACCCGTTTGTGCCAGTGCAACTACTTGATTATTTGGGGACCAATCCACGGTAACTTTATCTGCATTATTTCCCAATGCTTCAACAAGTTGAACATCCGTTCCATCAGGATTACTGACAACAAGCCAGCGATTTTCTGCTGAAAGAGCCACGCTTTTTGCTGCAATTTTTTCAACATTTTCAGAGAATGAAAAATTTTCCCAATGTTTGGGAAGAGTAACTTGTTTTTTAGTATCAAAGTTATAATAAATGTTTGCCCCATCAGGATATTCAATAATGGATTCATTTTTGGTGGGGGACCAAACAACATTTTGGACATTATAAAAGACCTCTTCAGTAAGCAGTTTTGCATTACCAAATGAATCAACCCCATAAAATTTTCCATCAGTTTGATTGTAATATTTTACCCCACCATTAGCTCCTACTGTGGTACCTTTTACGGGATCAAGCGTAATTTCTCGAACAGTAGGAAAATCACTTGGTACAAAAAAATCTTCACTCGGTGTTGCCGTATCGCTCACAGGTAGATTTCCTGACGTAGGCAGACCACCAAGTGTTCCATTTCCATTCTGAGATCCTGGAAATTGACCGCTAATACTACCGTTAATTCCTGTTGTATCACCTGTTTGATTTGGTGATCGAAAAAATATTCGGTAAATAATATAGCCAAAGACCACAATAAAAACAATAAATATGATAATTCCAATAATGCGTTTTTTATCCATACAAAGGAAAATAGTCAGAAGTTAGAAAAAAATAATGTGCGCAATTCCTTCTGAATAAGGAACGCCAGTCTCAAAATGTATCTATGCTCCAGCACGTTTAGCATTCAGTCCGTTGGGACGTTTTGCTTTGTTTACTGCTTGAGTAAGCCGTTTGAGTTTATTTTTCTTCGTCCATAAATCATTAGCAAACTCTTTTGTTCGCTTATAAAAATGGTACACCGTATTCAACTGAACAAGCACTGTCCAGGGAAACCAGTTTACATATGGAATAGCATCAAGAACACCAGAAGCAATCAATCGTTTGAGTAAACTTTCTCGTATTTCATGTTTAATTGTTTCATTCCGGGTAACATACCAAATAAACATTGCTATCCCTAACAGTATAGCAGAAACTGCGGCAATCCAGCCAGTATTAATCAACGGTAACAGCTCTTGGATACTCGCAATACCAGGACCAATGAGCCAAGACGGTGTAGGAACAAGTTCTTTTAATTTTCCTTGCAGGGATGAAATTTCTTTTTTGAGTGCTTCAATACTTTCATTATTTCCTCCACCACGTTTGTCTTTGTTCTTTCGTGATCTTCGTGATGCCACTTGTTGTTTACGAAGTTGGGTTGCCTGTTCTCGTTTTTGATCTTGTTGTGAAGATTGTGGTGATGTATCTTTTTCTTTTTTAGTATCACCAGGTGTTGTTGTTGCTCCTCCTGCGGGCAATCCTGGTTGAGTTCCTTCTGCAGATGGTTGTTTTGTAACATTTTGATCTGTGGCAGAACTTTGTGGAAGAGCGTGTTGTTTTTTTTGAGCATCACCAATATTGTCTTGGTCAGAAGGAGTTTGTTGTTCTTGTTGCGCTGCCGCAGCTTCTTGTTCTGGAGTTTCTACCGGACCTCGTTGTTGAGGGTTCCAGTTATTGTCATATCTGCCCTGATCTCCGAATTCACCTTGATCAAGTAATCCATCTCTATCAAGAAGAGTCGGTTGTGGTTTTTTGGGAGTTGTTTGTTTTTTTTCAGGTTCAGGAGCTGCTGCGTTCTCTCCATCTTTTGATTTTTCAGGTATGTTTTCTTGTGCAGGTGATTCTTCTTCAGAAGATGGTTGTTCATCGGTTGCGGGAGTGTTTGGAACAGGTGGCTGAGGTGCTTGTGGTTTAGGATATTTTCCTTGATCTCCGAATTCACCTTGATTGAGTAATCCATTATCACCAAACAGGGTAGGTTCTGGTTGTGGTTTTTTAACAATATCTTCTGCAAAAGAATTAATGTGTTCAACACTTGGCGCTTTGGTTTGCACATCAGTAGAAATGGACACCTCTGGTGGTTCAAATCCTTGCTTGCGAAGCGCACCTCCAATTTTCTTATGCAGTTGTCTTTTTTTTCGTTTACGACGTGCCGCCATAAAAAAAGAAGTTAAATAACCTGATCAAGTGACACTAAAAATGCCTGGCAGTCCTCATAGTATTGTTTCGTATACACCGCAATAATATCAGGAGTAACAATTTCACCATCCTCTTCTTTTTTGCGCAATAATAGCGCCGTTTGTTCTGCGCGAAGAGTTAATAATTGATCAATACATTGATCCTGTATCATATCATTTTCCGATGCAATAGCATCAGACAATCGTTGTTTATATCGTTTTACTTGTTGGATAGTCATGCGTATTTGTTCATCAAAAGAAAGCGTGGATGCTCGTCTACGCTGATGTTTTTCTGCCGAAAGTTGTGATGCGAGAGAAGAATATGAATTGACAGGCATACACACGAGACACGCTAACTAAGAACATACGACTCTTTTTCCTTTTTCAGGATATATCGTTTTTTTCGTTTTTTTTGTTTTAAAATATCAACCACAAGTGCATGAATGATGGTATCCATAGAATGTTCCACATGTCGCGCTCCCTTTTCTGTATTATGCAACTCGGTACACAGCGCCGCAACTGCCTGTTTACTCAACCCAATAGACATCGCATGGTGTGTTTTGAGATGGTCACTCAGTCGAGAAACGTGTTTGGTAATAAGTGTTTCCACATGTTCTGTGCTGAGTGGAGAAAATATACAGGTTGATTGTACTCGGCTCATCAGTGCCGTGCCAAGTTCATGATTCAGTTTTTGTTCAATAATTTTTTGTTGCGCCGTATCTTTCATACCCTCAACATCCTTCGCTTGACGACCAAATCCAATGCCATGGGATCGGAAGAGTTCTGCTCCCACATTCGTGGTAAGAATAATAATTGCTTGGTTGAAATATGTTTTTTTTCCTTTACTATCCGTTAGAACACCATCATCAAGAATTTGCAGTAATAGTTTTCGTACATCAGGATGGGCTTTATCAATTTCATCAAACAGCACAATGGAATGCGGTCGTTTTCGGATTTGCTCAGTAAATAAATTTCTTTCTCCATGTCCTATATAGCCAGCAGGAGATCCAAGCAATTTACTCGTTCCATGAGATTCTGAAAATTCACTCATATCAAGACGAATAAGCGCTTGATGAGAATGATACAATTGTTCCGCTAGAATACTGGCAAGCGTAGTTTTCCCCACACCACTTGGTCCCACAAAAAGTAAAGAACTTCGGGGACGTGTTTTTTGTTCTGGGCGCAAATATGATTGACGTAAACTATCCACCACACGAGCGATGGCCGTGTCTTGACCAACAAGGTGTGTCGCTAATTTTTCATGAAGTGTATCAAGTCGCTGCCAGGTATTTTGCAAGAGCACATCAGGAGAAATAGACAATCGATTGCTCAATACATTCGCAATATCAGTCGTATCAACAACCTCTTTTTGCAGGTCCTGTTGAACATCTGCTAATGAAGCTTTCTGCAGAACAATCTTTTTTTCAATAGCGAGTTCTTTCTTTTTCCATTTTGTGGCTTCATCAAAATGTTCTTCCATAATTGCTTCTTCTTTATGGTCTTGAATGTCATCAAGTTGATCGAGCAATTTATGGTATTTTTTTTCATCAGGAGATTGTTTGCGAATAAGTGTTTTTGCTGCAGCCGCTTCATCCATGAGATCAATAGCCTTATCAGGTAAATACGTTTCATGAATGTACTTCATACTCAAATCAACCGCAGCAACAATTGCTTCATCAGTAATGGTGACGCTATGAAATTGTTCATAATACGTTTTTAATCCTCTCAAAATAGTAATAGCATCATCGCGACTTGGCTCATCCACACTAATAGCCTGAAATCGTCGCTCAAGCGCTGGGTCACTCTGAATGTATTTGGTGTATTCATCAATTGTTGTCGCGCCAATACAGCGGAGTGTTCCACGAGCGAGAGCCGGCTTCAAAATATTTGCGGCATCCATGGTTCCTTGATTTGAGCCTGCACCAATAATGGTATGAAGTTCATCAATAAAGACAATAACATCAGGATGCTGTTCAATTTCTTGTATCACTTGTTTCAATCGAGATTCAAACTCTCCACGATAAATAGTTCCTGCAATCATCAGTGTCAAATCAAGCGATAAAATTTGTTTTCTCTTGAGTACATCAGGAACATTTCCTTCAATAATTCGTTTTGCGAGTCCTTCAGCAATTGCCGTTTTTCCAACACCCGGTTCACCAACCAGCACAGGATTATTTTTAGTTTTTCGGCATAAAATTTGCATCAATCGAGTGATTTCCTTTTCGCGACCAATAACTGGGTCAATGGTAGCTTGGACATATTTATCCGTAAGATCAACAGCAAACATATCAAGCGCGGTAGCCTGTTTTTGCTTTCGAGAATTGATATTTTTTGTTTTTTTCGCAGAGGGAGTCTTTTGTTTTTTTGTTGGAATTTTAGAGGGGGTTTGAAGAGGCCGAGAAGGATCTTCACCAGTAATTTCTTGTATTTGTTCCATCATTTCCGAAACATCTTCTACTTCAGGAAACCGTTCCATATTTTGAAAAAAGGATTCAATATGGTCAACAAGGGCTTCAATGTCAATATCAAATGTATCAAAAATGTCCGCACTTATATCAAGATCAGCGATACCATAGAGTAAGTGCTCTGTCCCAACGTAGGTGTGAGAGCGTTCATACGCCGCCAAAATACCTTTTTCCAATGCTCGCTTTGATTCGGCATCAAGCTCTGGGATAGTGGTGGTAATATTTTGGGATTGTCCTTTTATGTCTTTCTTTGTAAGAGAAAGCGTGGTAAAAATAGTCTCATGGTCAAGAGAAAATTTTTGTAAAATATCATAGGCAACAGACCCTTTTTCACTAGAAATTCCATATAAAAGATGGACAATCGTAACTTGTTTGTGGTGTAGTGAGGTTGCTACAGAAATGCTGGACGCAATTGCATTTTTTAAATGAGATGAGAGTTTTTCCAAAAATTCTTGTGATTTCATAATTTCACTCAAAATAGCCAAAATTTTGCATAATAAACACGGCTACTATATACTAATTGGACCTATTCGTCAAAGATAAATATATGAAGTTTATAGAGACCATCTTTCGTTCGTACGACATTCGTGGAGTTGCTGACATCGAGCTGTCAGAAGAACTTGCCTATGCGCTAGGGAGAGCCTATGTTCGACTCCTCACGGAAAAAGGGTATGATCTCACCACACAGTCTCTCGTTGTCGGCAGAGACATGCGTCAAAGTGGTGATAGCTATTATCCCGAAGTTATCCGCGGCATCACTGATGAAGGCGTCAACGTGGTGGCCATTGGCATGAGTACCACCCCATTATTTAATTTTACTTGTGCTCATTACGACGAACACGCCGGGGGAATCATGATTACCGCCAGCCATAATCCTGCCCAGTACAATGGTTTTAAACTCGCGCTCGGTAATGGACTCGCTGTAGGGAAGGGAAGTGGCATGGAAGCACTCAAACAATACGTCCAAGAAGTTGATCAACAACAACCACTTGCCCAAACAAAAGGAACCGTCACTGAAACAGAATTCACCGCAGCATACCTTGATCATATTTTTTCACTTGTACATATTGATAACACAAAGAAATATCACATTGTTGTTGACGCCGGAAACGGTATGGCTAAAGTAACCCTCCCAAAAGTTATCGATCGACTTGGCTACAACGCAGAGTATCTTTATCTAGAACCAGATGGAACATTTCCAAATCACGAAGCAAACCCGCTAAAAACAGAAACACTCAAAGACCTACAAGCAAAAGTAAAAGAAACCAACGCTGATTTTGGCTTCGCTATTGATGCGTATATGGATCGGATTGGTCTTGTCGATGAACAGGGAAATGTGGTGGATCCATCATACGTGGGGACACTCATTGGATTAAGCGTCCTCAAAAAACATCCCAATGCCACCATGCTTGCAGATCTCCGATCAAGTATGATTGTCAAAGAAGTATGGGAACATGCCGGAGCCACGGTAGAATCTTGTCCCGTTGGTCATGCACTCATCAAACCACTCATGAAAGAAAAAAGAGCCGCCTTTGCCAGCGAGCTTTCCCTCCACCTGTATTTTAAAGACATGTACAATGTCGAATCATCAGACCTTTGTTTACTCTATATCATCCAACTGCTCCAAGAAGCACAACAGCCACTGAGCGAAATTATTGCGCCATTAAAAAAATACGCGCACTCAGGAGAAATTAATTTTGAAGTCGAAGACAAAGACGGTGTAATGGAGAGCATTGAAAACACGTATAAAGAACGAGCACAAGAAATATCACACCTCGATGGGCTTAAAATGGTGTTTGATTGGGGATGGGTAAGTATCAGAAAATCAAACACTGAGCCAGTATTGCGATTAAATCTTGAATCACGGGATAAACAAACAACGCTACAAAAGGTACAAGAATTTAGTACTATATTTTCATAAAAAATATTGTGTAACTGTATGAAAAGATCATTTAGGGAATCGCGTGAATCACGAGAATCAATAATTGGTAGAGCACATAAAAAAG
>CAZEYK010000015.1:0-1024 GCA_964516055.1 uncultured Gammaproteobacteria bacterium | reverse complement strand
TCTGAATTTCGTCCAAAAGAAGGTGATGATGATTTTGTAGATATTTATGGGGAAGAAAATGTAGCTAATGATGTTGCCTATGTACAAAGAATGGAGGAAACTTTTAGTGGTGAACGTGATCGTTTTCAACAACATGCAGAAGTATTTGAGGCAATATTTTTTGATCAGGTAGAATTAGCTGAATGGCTTGGTCCAAATATCACAACCACACCAACGGCAAAATATGATGACATTGCCAATGGTGTGGATTGTATTGCCGATATACAACAAGGGCTAGGGAATGTACATGCAGGTATTGCTTTTGATGTCACTGAAGGAGTAACAAATCTTGAAAAAAAATTATCACGGGTAAGAAAAGAAATTAATGAAGGAAATTTAGCGCAAGTAAAATATTTTCAAAGTGAAGATGGTTCATTTGTAGGGACATTGAAAAACATTCCACGACTTATCGTTGCTATAGATAGAAAAATTGTTGATGACTTGGCTGAAAAATGGATGAATGGAAAGAATAACGAATTGGCAAATCATTTTGTTCAGCGAATGATATTAGATCAAATACTTACGCAATTAGACCAATTTCAATTATATGCAGAACAGATTGGACAGGAGAAAATAGTCAGAATATTAGAAAAATATAAAATGTTATTTAAACAAGTCCAATTACAAAAAAATCAACAGGCAAACATATCTTCCATCGACGTTGATACCATGCTGAAAAGTGAGGTATATCAAGAGTTTATGTATCTTATCAAACATTTTGTGGAATAAAGGGAAAAACAATAGTAAATAAAAAATCTCATTTATGAGATTTTTTATTTACTTCTTGACATATTTTATATATCATGTACACTAACACGTTTTTCGTTTCCGGTTTGGCAGGGAGGCCAAGCGAAACGAAAAACGTTCACCACCACACAGGAGGTTTTGCATGTGGTGTGATATTTGTGGAAAAGAATTGACGGCAGATTTGGCATAAGGTACAAAAACGTCGGCTTTTTTTAAAGAATTTGATCAAGAATGTTTC
>CAZEYK010000014.1:19266-21353 GCA_964516055.1 uncultured Gammaproteobacteria bacterium | reverse complement strand
CATTCGCTCTGCAATTTCTTTTTCAGATTTACTGGAAAGGTATGATCCAACTGCCATTGATATAGATTCAACAGAAATGACAACACACCCAGCAAGAATGACGGTAAAATAATCTTGCGTTGCGGTGGCGATTCCTGTAATTGCTCCAAGTGTGGAAACCATTCCATCTTCTAGTCCAAAAACGCCCTCACGGATGAGAGACGTATCTATTGAGTTTGTATGATGAATGTAATCTTTATTTTTTTCTATTGGCATAGTTATGCTAGTATACTCCTTTTTTTGATTTAAAAAAACCAGCAGGACCGCTGGTTTTATGTTGCGACGTGGAAGTATATTACATCTCCATCTCGTACTTCATATTCTTTTCCAACGAGCTGCATTTTTCCTGTTTCTTTTATTCCCGCCCATCCTCCGTTATCAACAAAATCTTGCCAATTTACGACGTCAGCTTTGATATACCCTTTAATAAAATCTGTATGAATAACTCCTGCAGCTTCTGGCCCTTTTGTTCCTCGAGTAACGGTCCAGGCACGAACTTCTTGTACGCCTGCGGTAAAATAGGTAACTAAGTTGAGTAATTTGTATCCAGCAACAATAATTTTGTCGAGTCCTGATTGTGTCATGCCCAATTCTTTCATGTACTCTGTGGCATCTTCATCATTGAGTTCGGCAAGCTCAGCTTCTAGCCGCGCACAAACATACACATGTGGAATTCCCTCTTCAATAACCACGTTGCATGTTTCAAGATCTTCAGATTCGCTTACATTTACCACATACATCATTGGCTTCATTGTCAGAAGATGCAATTGTTTTACTATTTCTTGTTCATCCTCCGTGTATTCAAGTAATCTGGCTGGCTTCCCTGCTTTCAGGTGCGTATCTACTTTCTGAAGAAGGGCAAGCTCTTTTTCTAATTCTTTTGCTTTTGGTCCTTTGGCTTGTTTTGCTATGTTTGATAATTTTTTGCTCACGGTTTGCCAATCGGCGAGAACTAGTTCGAGATTGATAATATCAGCATCATCTTTTGGGTCTATTCGATTGTGCACGTGAGTGATGTCTCCATTTTCAAAAGATCGAACTACTTGTGCAATGGCGTCGACTTCACGAATGTGTGAAAGAAATTTATTTCCTAACCCTTCTCCTTCTGAAGCACCTTTCACTATCCCCGCAATGTCTATAAATTCTATGGTTGTTGGAATTTCTTTTTGTGTTTTTGCAACGGGTGATATTTTTTTTATTCGTTCATCGGGAACTTCAACGATACCAACGTTTGGTTCAATGGTACAAAAGGGATAATTTTGAGCATCAGCTTGCTTACTTTTGGTGAGCGCGTTGAAAAGTGTAGATTTTCCTACATTTGGGAGTCCTACGATTCCAATTGAAAGTGACATACTATTATAATAATTTGTGGACCTGAGGAGATTTGAACTCCTGACTTCCGCCATGCCATGGCGGCACTCTAGCCAGCTGAGTTACAGGCCCTTTTTGATAAAAAAAGATAGGTTCTGGCAAGAAGACTATCTTTTTCTTATCTTACTGTCAAGATTATTTTTTTATTTTTTTTCCTTTATTTATTATTTTTGTTCTACAATCTTTATAATTTAGTACTTCTTGCTTCAATGAATACCCAAGAACAACCCTAATAAGAACAATTCCCCCCAGCCTCGTAATATCTGAAACATCGGTTGTGACCGTTGCGAGTAAAATATCTGCAGCAATGATAAACTCTAATCCAAAAATTATTTTTTCTGCAAAAAATCTTCGTATTGACTCTAATGATGTTTTTCGTAAAAAGACTTTTGTAAGGGCAAAAAATACAGAGATTACTACTATGAACAGCCCTATATATTCTATTATCCACCCAACAATTTGAATTGCGTTATTTATTAATTGAAAGACAGGCATATTTTTTTTTATTCACTAAATAATTGGAACTTGTTCTGGTTGAGGGTCTGGAATCACAATAGGAGGATTTGGTTCTTCTACCACTGGTTCTTCTACTACTGGTTCTTCTACCACTGGTTCTTCTACTACTGGTTCTTCTACTACTGGTTCTTCTACCACTGGTTCTTCTACTACTGGTTCTT
>CAZEYK010000014.1:12222-19166 GCA_964516055.1 uncultured Gammaproteobacteria bacterium | reverse complement strand
ACTGGTTCTTCTACCACTGGTTCTTCTACTACTGGTTCTTCTACTACTGGTTCTTGGCCCTGTTCATCAATAGAACTAATTGGTTCTACAGGAAGATCGATCTGTTGTGTTGATAATCGACGATGTGCAATAGCAACCCAATCATAAGTTGCGGTACTACCTCCACTATTTAATTCTTTTACAGTAAATCCTCTAAAATCTTTATCTGTAACATATACCCCACCAGCATTTTGCGTTAACGTAATGCTTACTTTGATAGGTTTATTAATGTCTATAAGTTCTTGTGTTGCAGTTTCAAACCGAATTCGATCAATTCCGTCTTCTAGTCTTCCTGATCCTGAAAGAACAAATTCAGTATCTTGTGATTGAATGGCATATAACGGTTTATCTCCTGCGCCTGTTTCTATGTTTGTGACGAACCGTCCTTCTTCGTCAACTTTCCATTTATTATTTTCACCTGAAAGTGATGCAATATTGATAATTGCTCCTCCCGCGAGATCAAGATTTCCATTTATGAGTGCTATTTTCCCTCCTTGTTCTTTAACCTGGAGTTTTTCCAAGACTTGATTGAGATTTATTCCATTTCCTTCGGCAATTTCTATTAAGTTTTCTTCTATTTGTGTAATGTTTTTGCTTTGGTTGTTTACCCAACCGGTACGAATAAGTCCCATGACTTTCCCCGTTTGTATTGTGGTCGTATTTAACGTATCGAGCGCAACACCAATAACACCAACGACATTTTTTCCTTCATCTTTTGTTAAATCGTATTTCATTGCATACCCTGGAATTGAGGAAGGAACGAGTAAATCTCCCCGTTGGATTGGACCATTCTCTAACGACACTTTTATTGGAACACGTCCAACAAGTGCCATGACAGCTGTTTTTTCTGTTTTTCCATTACCAACAATAATATTTGGATTTGTTGAAATAACTCCTGATACGGCATGAGTACTTGTTGTTGTACACCTCCTATAGGTATCTGCTGAGTTTGCATCAACACACATCACATCACCGGCCTCGGCATTATCATCAAATGCAATATCCACTCGCTCTGCAAGATCTCCGGGTTGTCCTGGTGTTCCAATTACTGTAGTTGAAGCGTACACATCTCCAGCAACGCGAAGATTTCCACTTGCTGATATTGAGAAAAGAGGATCTCCACCATTTCTGATCGAAAATATTTTTTGTGAACTAGAGGCAAAATGGGTTAGCGTGTCAAAAATAAATACATAGTCTTGTGTTGAACCAGAAATAAATTCTGCTCTGTGAGAAAATTTTAAGGTATTTGTTGCGACTGCTATTGAGGTTGATGGGCTACTTAATGACAGTGTTCCATTAACGAGTAGTCCGCTGGCACCAACCGTTAGTCCTCCCAAGATGTCTATTGATTTCCCAAATTCGGTATTTCCCGTTACTTGTAAATTCGTTGCTTTTATTGTTCCAATTTCAGCATTTGGAATAATAGCCCCTCGGATATCATAAATATTTAATTGTTCTCCCGCAAACCCCGATGAAGAATAGCCAGCCACATATAAATAATTTCCATCTACATATACACCGTTGGCAAAAGCAAGATCACTTAACGAAGCGACAATGGTTGCATTTGGGGGATCACTTATATCAACAACAGTTACACTTGGCAGGCTGTCGGCGTCTACTCCATACAAATAATTTCCGGAAATGTACATTCTATTAAAATCATATCCATTAAGATCTTTGACGAATGTTGGATTTGTTACATCTGAAACATCAAATATCTGAATTCCTCCTGAATTTCCAATGTCTCCGACATATGCATATTTTCCTTTTATCGCCATGGATCTTGTGGAGGTTCCTGCATCCGTTGTTGTTACTAATCTAATATCATATGGATCTGAAATATCTACAATAGAAAAATCATCTAATGCGGACGCAACGTACGCATATTTTCCTTCTACTACTAGCCCATCGGGGTCTCCGCTAAATGCCAATGAGTCTGTTGTTGTAGGTGAGGTGGGATCAGTTACATCAATAACCGTGATGGAGTCAGTTTCTGTTTCTGTAATATATGCATATTGTCCAACAACCTCTAAGCCATCAAGTCCTCTTCCAATGGTAGCAAGATCTAATCCTCCTAATTTTGTTGGGTTCGTTGGATTTGAAATATCATAAATTTCAAAATTATCAGCAGCCACAGCAGGTGCGGTATATCCTACATACATATAATTACCCTTTACTTCTATTTCGGTGGCTTGTTCTGCTGCCACGTATGATATTTGTACGGGAGCTGTTTTATCTGATATGTCATAAATCAATATTCCTTGGGAACCTGCAGAGCCATCATATAATGCTGCATATGCATAATCTTTTACTACAACGATGTCTGAAAGTCCTTTTGTTATTGCTCCACCAGCACTCACGGTAGACCCTACTAACATAGGATCTACAGGACCTCCTATTACCGTAAGTCTTCCTCCAATGGTGGTTGTTCCTGTAATGTATGCATTTCCGTTTATTGAAAGTGTTGAGCCAGGGGTTGAGCTGTTTATTCCAATTCTTCCGTTATTTACATCAACAGTGAAAACAGATGTTAGCTGATCACTTGTTTTTACACTAAAATCTCCAGCAATGGTGGTGGTAGAAAGTGTATGTTCTGCATTTAAAAATGAGAGAGCACCCGTTCCTGAAATACTCCCAATGGTGGAACCTGTTTCATCTTGGAACAGTAGCGCTTCGGCGACAGAACCAACATCACCACGGATAACTATTCCTCTAGTAAGGGAAGCCGCGATATCTATAAATACGGATGCATTTGTTTGAACACTTGTCGTACCAAAACTTATGTTGCTATTGTTAAATAGTGCATTTGTTCCTATTGTTGTTGTCCCTGTAATATAAGTATCCCCATTAACACTGAGTTCTGCGGATGGAGATGAGGTGTTTATTCCAATGTACCCCTGGCCGTTTATAGTAAATACTTCTGTATTATTATCACGAATAGCAAAAAGGGTGTTTGCGTCGGCAACATCATTTTTTGTATTGAAAATAAACGTATCATCTGTTGAGCTGGCAGTGAAATATGCACGGTTGGCAAAATTTACCGTGGTTGTACTAACTGTTGAGCTAGTTATTCCAAAACTTAAATCTCCTTCTACTAATAATGACCGTCCAATATTTGCTCCTCCTCTGATGTACAGTGTATTATTTAATATGGTCTCTCCATCTACATACAATTGTCCCAACCTAATGTTTCCAATTTCTGCATTTGATATTTTAGTACCGGAAACATCAATTATTTCTAATGCATCTGAGGTTGCGTTAGAGAGATTTGCTCCTGAGGCGACATATGCATAATTTCCAGAGATAAATACTCCATAATCCCAATTAAGCAAGGCACCTCCGTCACCATCATTGATAACTCCTACTTGAAATCCATTTGTGGAGCTTGATATATCAAATATTGCTAGTCGACTTGAGCCTGTTTTATAGATATAATCTCCAACTACGGCAATTCTATATGCTGAACTAAATCCAAGTGAGCCCGCTACTTGCTGTATATTTTGTGGATCAGAAATATCAAAAATTTCTCCAGAACTTCCATACAGATAATTACCTTTTATCCCAAAATCAGTCATGCCTGTTACAGCCTGTACTCTATCTAAAAATAAAATATTTTCTGGATCAGAAATATCAAAAGAAAATAAATTTGAATAAGATAAAAGTACCATCCCATCAAATATGGTATACCTAGTAACCGCATATACAATATTTCCGACAACCTCTACATTATCGGGCTCATTAGCAAAGGTGTAGTTACTTTTATATACTAAATTTTGTGGGTCGGAAATATCAATAACAGAGAGCGTTTGACTGGTCTGCGCGGTTACATATGCATACTTTCCAGAAATGACAATTCTTTGTGGCCTATCTAATGAAATTCCCCCATCACCATTTTCTATATGGCTAATAATCGCAGGAGACGCGGGATTTTCTACATCAACAACCGTTACCATGTCTGCATCTTGCGCAGTAATAAATGCGTATTTACCAGATAATTTAATATCGTATGCTCCGTTCAATTGAGTGTCGATTATGCTTCCTACTTCTGCAGGTCTTGTTTTATCTGAAACATTAATAATTGTCAGTGAATCATCTCTTTGTGAAACGACATAGGCATAGTCACCTTGGACAACAACTTCTGTTGCTCCCCCAAGTGGGGCTCCTGTCGTACTGGCAATTGATCCCACATGTGTTGGAGCGACGGTATTTCCTTTTACATTGAGTAATCTTTCTATGGTTGTTGTCCCGCTTAAGTATGTTTGCCCGTTTACACTAAACTCGTTTGTTGGTGTTGAGCTGTTTACTCCAACTTTATTATTTATAGAATCAACATATAACACTCCTGAGTCGACTGTTAGGTCTCCTGATTGTGTAGTGGTGGCAAGTGTGGTGGTGTTTAAAAAGGTAAATGCTCCTAACGAATCTGATACCGGAATGTATGTGGTAGATGATGTTGTTGTTGCAGAGTATCCCATTAAATACTGACTGTTTATCGCATATGGGACGGAAGTGATTCTTTTTCTTGGCGTAAGTGTGGTTGCCCCTACAATGACTTCCAGATATAGCTCGTCATTATTTTGAAAAATAGTAGGGTCTAAAGTATTGGTTTCACTTCCCCCAAGATCTATAGCAAATACTCCTGAACTTGGAGTTATGCTGTTGGCAAGTGGTACGCCGATTGTTCCAGACGCGGTATATAGTGCAGATCCAGCCGTAGCAGCATCATAGATAGTGAACTTCATTGATTGTGTTGTTGTTACTGCTGTTCCATTGTCGTAAAGTTTTCCTTGATAGGTAATGATGCTTGGTGGAGTAGCTGTTTGTGCGGTGTTCCAAAAACTCAATGCTGTAATAAACACAGCAAGAAAAGATACTGCAGATAAAACCCAAAAAGAGAGTGCTAGTGACTCTTTATATCTTTTTATCCTCGTGTGACGTGGGTAAATTTTTTTCATTGTCTTCACAGATTTTTGACAACACTAATTTTGCTATTTTTTCTATTTTGAAAAAAACAAAATCTCCTTTATTTTACCAAAAAAATGGAAAACATGCGATCTTTTTTGTGTGTGGAAAACTTTTCTGTACATAAATAAAAAATGCTCAGGTGTTGAGCGTTTTTTATTTCTTATCTAGTCCTATGTCTTTGCTGATAATTCCCTCCTTTTCATCTTCAATTTGAATGCTGGATGATGTCTGTTCTCCATAGCCTGTTTTGTCATATGTTACATAGTATTCATTTGGTCCTACGAGAAAGGCGTATCTTCCTTTATTGTCTGTAACTTGTGTTGCTACCAATTTATTATATTTTTTTGTAAATAATCTGGCGACAGCTTTTCCAATTGGTTTTTTTGTATGTTCTTCGTACACGATACCCCATTGTTTTGGCTTTTTAGGCTTAACATAGCGTATGAATCCTACAAATATTACTATATGAATTACGAGAAATCCAGCAATAAGTGCTGATGGATTTATGTACAAAGCGGCTAGTGTTGTTACTATACCGATGATTGAAATTGCATGTTGAAGAATACGGAGTCGTTTTTCCCAAATAATCCGCTTTGGTGTTTTTGTTACTCCGCTTGGATCGAGTGGAATGTTTGGTGTGATATCGGTGTCATCTTCATTCACTGTTATTTCTTCTCCGTGGTATATATCGAGTTTTCTTCCATCGGATTGAACACCAGAAAGTAGTGATGAAGGAAATGCAAATCCAGATTTTTGTACTTCGAGGATATATTTTCCTGGTTCTAAGGTAAATAAATATCTTCCATTTTTATCTGTTACTCTTGATTGGACTACTTTTTTTGTTTGCACATTGATCAGCCGTACCATAGCAAGATCAATAGGCAGTTTTGTATTACTATTATATACGATTCCCCAGCCTTCTCTTTTTCTTTTTCCAATGATAAGAAGTGGTTGTAAGAATAAAAAGCGAAGGAGTGGGAAGACAATACTCCAGAGTGATGGAGTCACCGCGAGGACAGAAATACCTACGGCGCTTGGTGCAACAACATTTTTGGTAACTTTTTCAACAATAGGATTATCTGCCACTTCCTGTATGATCGTGGCAGCGTCGAGAATTTTTTCTTTGGTGACTTTTAATTGTTCTATTGTCTTTTCGGAGATATTTTTAGCAATGTTCGCAATATTTTCTGTTACTGATGCATTTGGATCAAATACGTCACTTAATGCTGGTGCTTTTTTTATTAATGAGATGTTTGTATTTATTGTATTGTTGATAACACTAAAGGACGGGGTTATCCGATCTCGGTATCCTTGTTTGCTTGCTACAATTTTGTATCTTCCATTTGGTACAATAAATCCATAAATTCCATTTGGGTTTGTTTGTGTTGGATTTTGTTGGTGATACTTTGTGGCATCAACTATTATTTCGTTTCCTCCAACTATCTCGTATAGGGTGACGTTAACGCCCGCAACGACTGCCTCCCCATCCGTTACTTGCCCATAAGGATTTCCTTGAATTAACAATGTAGTTTCTTTTCGCCCCCCTTGATTATAGTATGCGGTAATAGTAAAAATATTTTCTCCTAAACGAAGATTTTGAATTTGTGTGTAATATCTACTATCGGTTTGTCTAAATGTAAACCGTTTTATGACCCCGCCATCATTAATGACGAGTGAGTCAAGTAACTCACTGTCAGGAATGCTATCTTCTCGTATTTCAATTATTAGTGTTTGTGCAAAAAGAACACTTGGCGTTCTGTCTTGTGTATTAATTTTTATTGTTTTTTCTTTTGCCCACAAATCAATATCTTGAATGGCAATTACTCCTTGAGGAACAAATTCTCCACCTCCATTATTTTCTTGTCCACCTGCTCCTCCGCCAGCGTCTCCTCCGCCAGCGTCTCCTCCGCCAGCGTCTCCTCCGCCAGCATCTCCTCCGC
>CAZEYK010000014.1:0-12122 GCA_964516055.1 uncultured Gammaproteobacteria bacterium | reverse complement strand
TCTCCTCCGCCAGCGTCTCCTCCGCCAGCGTCTCCTCCGCCAGCATCTCCTCCGCCACCTCCGTTATCAACAACATTTTGACATATAGCAGAACAAACTGCGCCACCATTTTGGGCTCCTTCGTCACATTCTTCATCTCCCTCAGTTACTCCGTTTCCACAAATAGCAGGAACTGTGGCGTTTATGGTTACTGATTCTGTTTCTGAAAATACATCTGAAAAAAATAATACATGTACACAAAGTACTGCACATACTGTAATAATTATCTTTTTCTTATGATGTTTTTTTTGCATATCGTATTCCAATGATACCTATACAGAAGAGTATACCGCAGATAATTACTCCGGTGATAATCATTTTGGGTATATACCAAATTTTTATCACATTATGTACTGTTTTTTGTTCGATCCCGTAGTTCATATTTGCCTGAACATACAGAGGCCCAATATACTTTATTCCTATATGTGAAAAAATAAATTCTCTCTCCCAGGATCCTCCTGCTAATACTTTCGTTTGTTCCTTGTTTATTTCCTCTTTTTGAATTTCATTTCCCTTTCTATCTGTTAGTATTATGTTTCCTGTAGGGATACTATGAATGTTTCCTTGATTTTTATACTTTAGTGTTAGTGGCAACGTATCGTTAATAAACCAATTAGTTTCTGTTGAAAATATTTCTGTGGTTACTTGTTCGTGTATTTTTCCTTCTATATATAAAAAAAGTAATGATCCCACGCGAGTACCCACGCTAATTTGTCCACCATCTCCTTGTTTTTTTGCAAATAATGCTACGTAGTATGCTCCTGGTTCAGTCTGCTGTGGCGGAGTAATCTGTATTTGAAATTTTGTTTCTTCTTCGGGCTCAAGTGTTTTTGTTTCTTCTTCTACGTGAAACCATTCTTTTTGGTCTGTGACATCTACGATATGAGTTTCTCCTGTTTGTTCATCAATTTCAAATGATTGAATTTCTGGAAAGACGGTAATGTTTTCATTTTCATCATTTATTACAGTAATTTCAACTGTGGTTTTGCTTCCTGGAGCAACTACTATTGTTTGTCGTGAAGGACTTACTGCAATAGCAGAAGCTGCTGTTGGTAAAAAAAGACAGCAAGTACTGATGAGGCTCAGGATAATGATCCACTGTTTCATATGTTTATTATGGATTTTCAACAAGTGTGAATGAAACTTGGTGTGAATAGCTTCCCTGAATAGAATTTGTACTGATTGAAGCACTAAATTGAACCGTTGTATCTATATTACTTGCTGAAGTTAGCGATGAGGCAACATTTATGGTTCCCGAAATTGCAGTATCATTTGAAAGTAATCCATCTATTCCGCTTGTTTTGATTCCATATTCTTCTGATCCTGCGGTTACCGTGCCATCAGCGACATCATTAATGGTGTTTGCCCCACTACGTAAATCACCATCTTCTGTGATTGATAAGGTGTACCCACTGTCAGAAGCGCTCACCGTTGCGGTAATACTATCGGTGGATACCGCACTTAATGAAAGTTGGCCGAGACTTAAAGATGCGTTGTCTAATGTAAGTGATAATTGATCTCTCGTTGCAGACTGAAAACCTGCCATAAGTTGATAGTCTCCACTTGCTGTTGTTGTAGCAAAAAACTCTCCTCCTGTATCTGTCAAGAAAAAATCACCACCGGCAGAACCCTGTGGGGATGATATAAAACTAAAGGTATCCGCTATTATGTCATAACTTCCACCGGTCATTGTCGTTTTTACGGGAGAACAATAGATAAAACTGGTAATAACAACGATAACCAGTGATAATTTTATTATTTTTTTATCCATAGATATTTAGTATATCATTTTTCTCATAAACTTTCGCATTTTTATCTCTGGACAAAGTACTGATAAGGGCTTTATTACGTTGTTTACTAAGATGCACTCTATATTTCGTGGAGATAGCTACTAATTAATGAAACGGGTAGCCCTAAAAATATTACCATGAAATTATAAATAAAAATTGTACGACGCTATTTTAGTACTAAAATACAGTTTTAAAGCTAACATCCTATAGTTTTATATAATTTGCAAAAGATATGTGTTGTGCCCCCACAAGGAATCGAACCTAAATCTAGGCGTTAGGAGTGCCTTGTTTTATCCATTAAACTATGGGAGCAAAATGTTTCACGTGAAACACGTGTCATCTATATTATAGATTGTTCCAAGCTAAGTCAAATAATGCACTTAACATCATATTAACGGTATCACACTCAATTCTAGTGGCGCTCACATCCATTTGTTTAGGTGTTATAGCAAGCATTGTTTTTCCTTGAAAACTCACCTCTCCTTTTAGGTTCTTTAAACTGGGTACCATTTCAGAAGATATCTTTTTTATATGGGAAGCTTCAATTAAAGATTGATCGTCCTCATCTATAATAATTACTTTTCTAGATAATGAATTATCGGATATATTCTTTATAACAATACTCTTGAGAGAATCACTACAGCCATTTAAGTTAATAATCGAACATATCTCCGAACCCTCAGAAAATGTTTCACGTGAAACATTTTCTACAATAGAAATATTTTCTTCATATCTCAATACTGGTTTTGAGCCCATTTTATATAAAGAGAGAATGTTTGGTAAACTTTTTTTTGCTTCCTCTAGCTTATCGTTCCAATCATTTTTTCTCTTCTCCACAAAATTCACTATTTTTTCGGGACTCTCCGCAATAAAAATCTTTTTCTTTGATGTTTCACGTGAAACATTCTTTACTAATCCATAACTTTGTAATTTTTCTAATACTGAATATCCTAGCGTTCTTGTTACATCTGCGGTACTGGTTACTTCTGTTACCGTTCCAGATCCCAAAGTTAAAAGAGCTGAGTAAACTCTTGCCTCCGTTTCGTCAAGTCCAAATTTTTGAAAAAGGGAATTCATAGTGGACAAAGTATATCAAATCAATTTATTTTTGTAAATTAAAATTTACAAAAATAAATATAAATCTTTTTTTTATTATAATCAAAGCAAATAAATTGTAAATTAAGATTTACAATTTATTTTACAATTTCATATTTTTATCTTCAAAATCATGATATACTGTTTATACACCTAATCTATTACATCCATTTATGAACAGCCTTTTTATTGTAACCTTACTTATTCTTTCTTGTATTCTCTTTATCGGTTTTTTCTTTCTTTATAAAAGAATAACCAGATTAACAAAAGAAGAGGCGACTGACAATCAACTATTTATTTTGTTACAAAACCAAATTCAAGAACAAGGACGCATTATTCAACAACTAGGGAACACCGTAGACCAAAAAATGGTAGATACACACACTGTATTACGGCAAAATCAGCATGAACTAAACAAGACCATGCAAGAACAATTTTCTCAAAATACAAAAATTATACAGGGGATTACTGGACACAGTTCTAAAATGATAGAAAATATCACAGAAAAACTTACCAACCTTGATAAAACAAATCAGCAAGTAATCTCTTTTTCTGAACAATTATCACAATTAGAAAAGGTGCTTACTAGCCAAAAAACACGAGGAAACCTTGGAGAGGCTGGATTACAGCTCGTATTAGAAAATATTTTGCCTCCCACAGCATTTTCTATCCAACACCGCTTTGACGATGGAGATGTTGTTGATGCGGCAATTTTTGCCAAAGATGGGATTATTCCTGTAGATGCAAAATTTTCTTTAGAAAATTATCAACGTATTATTGATGAACATGACCCCGAAAAACGGTCTGTTCACGAGAAGAATTTTAAAAATGATTTAAAAGTACGAATTGATGAAACCAGTAAATATATTAAGCCAAAATTTGGGACACTCGATTTTGCGTTCATGTTTATTCCTGCCGAAGCTATTTACTATGATCTACTCGTCAATGAGGTGGGTACCGTAAAGATTAATACACAGAGTCTCATCCAATACGCATTTAAAGAAAAAAAGGTTATTATTGTGTCACCAACAACATTTGCGGCCTATTTACAGACAGTCTTGTTTGGACTTCATTCACTACAGATTGAAGAAAGTGCCAAAGTTATCCGTAAAAACGTCATGATGTTGCAAAAACATATACATGCTTACGAATCTTTTATGAAAAAACTAGGGGGAAGTATGGGAACAACCGTAAATCACTATAATAAAGCATACAAAGAACTCGGAAAAATTGATAAAGACATTGTACGGATTACGCAAACTGAGCGCTTAATTGACCCAGAAGAGATTGAAAAACCGCTACTTGATGAAGAGTAGTGCGCTCTATTGACAAAAAAACTTCGATGGGCTATACTCTTAACGCTCTTACGTCTAGGAAAAAACTAGTACTTATATATTAAATCACTAACATTATGCCAATTCTTAATAATGCTAAGAAAGCACTAAGACAAAGCAAAAAACGTGCAGCCGAAAACAAGATTGTTAAAGATGCTTATAAACAAGCTCTAAAAGCTGTACGAAAAGCACTTGAAGCAGGGGAGAAAGATCTTACTGAAAAAATACAATTTGCTCAAAAAAAATTAGATAAAGCCGCAAAAAAAGGAGTATTAAAAAAGAATACTGCATCACGAAAATTATCTCGATTGATGAAAAGAGTGAATGTTGCGAGCAAATAATTAAACTCTATAAAAAAATACGCTATCCATATGTTGATAGCGTATTTTTTTGTTGCTATATACAATGTCTCCCTACAAAAATGCTCAATAGCGTTTGTGCATCTCCTTGTCCTGTTTTTACTTTTGTATCAAAACGTAATAATTCTTGGTATATATTGATAAGCGTTTTCATTGTATACCGGTTCAGCTGGGGAAGTGTTTTTTTTACAACAAACGGATGAATTCCTAGTTGTTTTGCAATACTGCTGTGTTGTGTTTCTCCTGTCCTGTCTATTAAATCTTTTATTTGAGTATGAATTTTAATTTGTCTCACAATCATGGCAAATATGTACTGTGCATCTTTGCCCGATTTATATTGCTCGGTAATCATGGCAAATACCTGCTGATGTTGTTTGGATAAAATGGCGTCAACTAAATTAAAAATGTTGTCGTCTTCTTTTTTTTCAATAAATAATTTTACCATTTCTTCAGTAATTGGTTTGTCATCAGCATAGGCACTCAACTGAGCAAGTACTGTTGCCATTTGCCATGTATTTGCTCCAATGTTTTGTGCCAAATACTGTGTGGCACGAACATCAATGTTTGCATTGTTTTGTGTTACTTCTTGTGATATCCACTGTGCAAGGCGTGTGCCAGATAATTCTGCAAACTCCTGAGCATATTGCTCTTTTTGTAATTGAGCAAATAATTCTTTGGCAAGTTTTGTTTTATATTTTCCTTCTTTTTCCCAAAAAATGACAATATTTTCTTCTGGAAGTGCATTGTTTTTTATTTTTTCTAATACTGTCTTTTGTAGTTCTTTGTGTTTAGAGGCGAGAAGCTGTTCAAGCACAATCATTCGCTTTTCGGAAAGGAAAGGAAAAGCAATTACTTGTTCTAATATGGTGTGTGAATCTTCTTTTTCACAATCGATGATGGTGGTATTAAATTTCTGAAGATCCCTTTCACGAACAAATTTTGCAACGAGTTTTTTTCGGTGCTGTTTGCTGCGATAGGTATCTTTGCCGTGGAGGAAGATGATCATATAATGGTACTACTACTATAGTCCTATATAATACGGATTCTTTGTATAATAATCAACTATTGTGTAGCAATATCCCAAAGAAGAGTAAATTGTTTTTGAAAACTTTCTCGTACATCCTTGTTTTCATATAGCGTGGCGACCGGTTTGTCTCCCCACACAAGTACAAATACGTACTCTGGAGAAATATGAATCTCTACTGGCGTATAATATGAATCAGGAAGATACCGAACAATAAAATAATTCTGATTGGTACTTATCAATGCCGCACGAGATTCATCTACGATGTCTTTAAATCGTGCATGAAAAAGTACTTTTTTCTTTACTCCTTTTTTTATGGTTAGATTATTGATCGTGGTATAAAAATTTGCGATGTTATCGTTATTATTTTTTTCACCATATCCCGCACCAATAACATATTTTGTATCGCCAGGCTTCAGTGAAGGAAGTATTTTTTCATAATATAACGTGTGCAATTGACCCCACCCAACATATGTTTGAACTTCTTGATTCCAAAGCGCGTCAAAATGTTCACGATATACTTTCACAACATTGCTATTTACAATTTCAATAACAGAAAATGGTTCGACAAATGTTTTTATAATAATTCTATCATTTGCAATAATGGTTTCTACTTCTCTTGATGTAATGTCTGGAATAATTTTAAATGTTGTGAGATTTTTTGTTGCTGCGACATAATTACTTTCTTGATCATCAATAAATCCACTAAGTGCCCGTAGCTCAAATCCATTTTTATTTTGTATTTCAATAGCTTTTTTTCTGAGCCGAGTTCCCATGACCGTATGCCAATATGGAGAGATTCCTAAATATCTTAGTACGTCTCCTTTTTTTGTACGTGTATATAATTGGAGTTCGTTTTTTCTTATTTCTTCTACTCCTTCATGCACAATGATCTCTTGTGTGTGGTGTGGTTGTTTTGACTTTAATTCTTCAATAATTTGTTCCGCAAGTTTCTTTTTGTTATCTAGCTCCCCAAGGAGCCGTTCCGGATTAAGCACTTTGTAGCTAGCGACACCGCTTTTATTTGTTTTGGTAATAAGTTTTTTTTCTTCTAATTTTTGCAATCCGGTATAGACAATATTACGGTGAAGCCCTGTGGAACGAATAATCTCACCGGCTTTTGTCTCTGCTTTATCAAACATGGACAAATAAATGGCCGCCATATTTTTACTGAACCCAAATTGTCGGAGATCTTTAATAAGCATATTTTATCATGTTAATGATGATATAATTACTAAAAAAGCTTTAAATACAGCCAAATTTATCATACACAATATGTCATCATTTGTCTAGTGACACTATTGACTTTTCTTTGTTTTTTTGCTAGGCTATGCACGGTAATATGTTCTCTAACGGGGAGCTACATAGACTCCCATTACTGCCGAGGAGGCACATCATGAACCGCATTTTCAGTTTTCTCATCGCCGCCTTCATCCTCATCACCGCTTTCGTGTTGAACATCAACAACGCCGAGGCACAGACGGGAGGGTTCTTCATCACGTCGGAGGTGCAGACCGCCGACACTGTCCCTATCATCTCCGGAGGGATGATGCACACGTTTGAGGGTTCGCCCCCCCTCGGGGCATCGTTCTTCGCACTGACGACACAGGTTTTTTCGGAGATCTACGCCGGGCCGACGTGGGCGCCGAAGCCCTGGCTCTCGCTCTCGCTGTCGATGGGAGTTCAGTCACTCAGCGGCGAACTGGCTGAGCGCTACGGCGCGTCGGTGTGGCTCGGTAATGAGTACATCAGCTCACTGACGGTCATGGAGGGGGACAACTCTGGTGAGCCAGGCCTGTGGTACGATCACACCACTTCAATGCCCGTGGTCGGTGGACTGGCGTTGGGCATCCATGGCCGACGCTTCGTTGGTTCCGGTTTGATGGTGACGTATGCCATCGGATCAACGGGGCTGACGCTCAGCGCCAACTGGATGCCCTGGGACCCTGAAGCCGCCACGATCTTCACGCCACGTGGCGGCCTGATCGGTGTGAGCTGGTCACCTCCCAACTAACCCCAATTGAGGCGAGCCGGACGCATTTTTTCTTCCGGCACTTTTCACAAAGGGAGCGTCGTCATGTTGAATCTGTTTCAACATGACGACGAAATTCAAATTTTTTAGAGAACATGACAAACAAAAAACCATCTGCAAACTACTGTAGGTGGTTTTTTGTTTATGTAAGATATGTTATACTTCTTAGTATTATGCCTGTCACAAAACAAATGAAAAAAAATCTCCCTGATGAGCATCCCATGATTGCTCCTAAAAAAAATATTTCTTTTGGTGCGCGTGCATCAGATCGATTAACCTTGTTTATGGGGAGCTGGACCTTTATTATTTTGTTCGCCCTTTTCCTTATTGCCTGGATGATCGTTAATATTGTGGCTCTTTCTCTTCGCTGGGATCCATACCCATTTATTTTATTAAATCTTTTTTTGTCTTCTCTTGCGACTTTTCAAGCGCCAATTATTATGATGAGTCAAAACAGAGAAGGAGAGAGAGATCGCATAGTAGCAAAGTATGATTATGCGGTAAATAGAAGAGCTGAACGAGAAATCCAAGATATTAAAAAAGATTTGGAAGAAATAAAAACATTGGTCAGATCGCTGCGAACAAAATCAAAAAAAACAGTAAATAAATAAACCGGCATATTGCCGGTTTATTTATTCTGCTTCTTTTATCCGTGTGAATACCCCCTCGATTTTTATATACTCCCGCTTTTTATTTTTTTCTATTTTTTTGAGCAACTCTTGTTCAAAATCTACTCCGAGTATTTCTGCAATACTTAACAAATAAATAGCAACATCGGCCAGTTCTTCGCCAAGATCATTTTTTTTTCTATGGTAGGCATGAAATGCTTCAGCAAGTTCTTCATATGCCAAACAAAATTCTAAATTAACATCAGTGGTATTAAATCCTTTGTTAATTTTGTTCTGGTATATTTCTTTTTGTATTTTTTTTAGATCAACCATACTTTTTTATTTCAACTTTCCCCACCGTTTTCCTGTATTTGTATCCACTTCAATAGGGACATCGAACGTCACAACATGCTCCATTATTTCTTCCACTTTTTTTGCGACTTCTTGTTCTTTTCCTTTTTGTACTTCTAAGACCAATTCATCGTGTACTTGTAACAGTAATTTTACTTCGTCGTGTTTATATGTTTTTGTGATCCACTCTTGAACGGCAACCATAGCTATTTTCATGATGTCGGCGGCAGTTCCTTGGACAGGCATATTTATGGCCATCCGTTCTCCTGCATTTTTGACTTGATGGTTACTTGCAGATAACTCAGGAATATTTCTTCTTCTGCCAAAGTATGTTTCAACATATCCCGTTTTTTTTGCTTGTTTGAGTGTGTTTTCAAGATAGGTTTTTACACTGGAAAAATTTTCAAAATATTTTTGAATAAATTCCTTTGCTTGCCACTGTGAAATACCTGTCCGAGCAGCCAATCCAAATGGCCCCATGCCATAAAGGACACCAAAATTCACTTCTTTTGCTGCGCGACGCATATCTTTTGTTACTTCTTCAAGAGGAATGCCGTTAATGGCCGCTGCCGTTGCGGTATGGATATCTTTTCCTTTGGCAAAGATATCTTGCATCGTAGCATCTTTTGCTAATGCCGCGACGATCCGTAATTCTATTTGTGAATAATCTGCGGCGACAAGGGTGTGTCCGGGCTCGGCAATAAAGGCATCACGAACCTGTCGACCGAGTTTGGTTCTAATTGGGATATTTTGCATGTTTGGATCTGAACTCGATAGACGACCAGTTGCAGCGACGGTTTGATTGAACGACGTATGAATACGTTTTGTTGCGGGATGAATAAGTTTTGGAAGGACATCTATATATGTGTTTCGTAATTTTTCTGTTTCACGAAATTGCTCAATAAGCGTAATGATAGGGTGTAACCCTTTGAGTTTTTCTAATTCACTGGCAGCGGTAGAATAGCCTGTTTTTCCTTTTTTAATTCCCGTCGTAGGAAGATCCAATGTTTCAAACAAAATATCGCGAAGTTGTTGTGAAGAAGACACATTAAACTCTTTTCCTGCTTCTTCCCAAATTTTTTTTTGTATTCTCTGTATTGTCTTTTCTGCGGTTACTGATAACTCAGAGAGTAATGCTGTGTCGACAAAGATACCGTTAATCTCCATTGTGGCTAATACTGGAATAAGTGGCATTTCAATATTCCAAAATACGTCTTCGCACTGCTGTTCCTTTAGTTGAACTTGATATCGTTCTTTTATCTCTTGCAAAAAATATATTTCATTGGCGATGAACTGTCTATCTTGACCAAACAATGATTGTTGTGTGGATTGTTCAGGAAGATCTATCCCAAGTTCTCGCAAAACAATGCTTCGCAATTCATGGGCACGAGTTGAAGCATTGGTAATGTATGATGCGATTTTGCAATCAAATAATTTATTTTTTACGATGATGTTTCTGAGGGATAATACTTTTACCAGCTGTTTAAGTTCGTGCCCAACAAGGGTAATGTTTGGTTGCGTAAATAATGAAAATAGTTGGTTGTTTTCGTCTTTTGACAACTGTTGTATATCAACACTATACGTATGTTTTTGTGTGGCAAAGACAAATCCGACAAGGGGACTGGTGAGAACATCCGTTCCTCCTAATACCTCTCGGACAACAAATTGCGTTTCTTTTTTTACTATTTCTATAAACGAAGACAACGAAGCCCCGTCCAGCACCATCACTGTTGGGGAGGTGTATGTCGTTGTATTTTTTTCACTAGTTTCTGATACATACTTTTTCCCAGGGAGTCGTTTGATAAGCGAATAGAACTCAAATTTTTTGAATAACTCTTCTACATCTGACGCATTGAATTCTTTGGTTATACAATCTTGAAAAGAAAATCCCAACTTTTTTACATCTTGTCTAATAGTAGCGAGATCTTTGCTCATGAAGGCATTGTCTTTCCCTTCGATAAGTTTTTTTATTACTGATGCTTTGAGTTCTTCTCGTTTTGCTGATGACGATTTTTCTAATTCTTTATATATATTTTCAATTGTTCCAAGAGAATGAATTAATTCCTTGGCCGTTTTATCGCCAATACCACGGACACCTGGGATGTTATCTGAGCTATCCCCCTTGAGGGCTTTATAGTCAACAATATGCTCCGGTCCAAAGCCAAATTTTTCTTTGACGGCTTTCTCGTTAAATAAGGTAAAGTCTGATACTCCTTTTCGCAAAAGATATACATCCGTTATATTGTCATCAACAAGTTGCAGCAAGTCTTGATCTCCCGTTACAATGATTGTTTGAATATCTTTATTTTTTTGTTTAATCGTTTTGGCGAGAGTTCCGATGACATCGTCTGCTTCAAACCCTTTTTGTTCATAAATTGGAATATTGAACGCGTTGACCACGTCATAAACCAAAGGAATTTGATCGTACAGTTCTTGGTCGGCTTTTTCTCTTGTTGCCTTATACTCTTCATAAATTTCATCACGAAACGTACCGCCGCCCACATCAAAACTGACGGCCAGGTATGTTGGCGAAAATTCGGTAATAACTTTTAGCAACATTGAGCTAAACCCAAATACGGCGTTTACCATGGTTCCGTCTTTTACCGTTAGCGGGGGGAGTGCGTGATAAGCACGATGGATGATGGCATGTCCATCAATGATAATAAATGTTTTTTTATTTGGCATATTGATTGCATCCTATCATAGAGTGCTCTTGAAAAAAAGGGTCGTATATGGTATTGTTGTCTCGCTTTATTGAAAAATTCAAAAATAAACTGAGGTCTGAGATGGACAGACTTCCTCATTGAACATTTTTCCATGGTACGGTAGCCAAGTGGTAAGGCAGGGGTCTGCAAAACCTCTACTCGCGGGTTCGATTCCCGCTCGTACCTCAATCGATACCTAAAATAAAAAAACACCGCTTATGTAACTTGCGGTGTTTTTTCTATTTCTTTTTGTATTAGTATATTTCTAGCTTGACGTATTTGATGCCAAATTTAATGGCTTCTTCACGAGAATCTAAGAGTAAATCAATTCTGTTGGTGCCGTTGTATCTAGTATTCATGCGGTCTCTCGCAACGAGCACCTTGTTTCCATAGAGCTCTGGTATTTTTACTTGAGTTCCCATGCGTAAAAAATTTGCGGCGATGGTATCATGAAATCCTTTTTGCTCCCTCAATTTACATAAATCTTCTCCATTTGCAGGAATACAAGGGGTATCATCTGTTTGCCCCGGGTCGAGAGAATAGGCACTCACGACAACCCATTTTTCTTTTTTTGGTTCGGCACTATCTGAGTGGGGAAAAGAAGACTTTGGATGTATTCTGAACGATAGCGGTCTTGCTTCTCGTGGAAGCGGAATATTTTCAGACTGGACGACTTGAATATTTGAAAGCGCTAATAGTGTACAGACAAGAGACACCACCATGATTCTCTCTAGTGTTGCAATATACATTGATGTTGATATACGTTTCATATCATTATCTATTAG
>CAZEYK010000013.1:0-22174 GCA_964516055.1 uncultured Gammaproteobacteria bacterium | reverse complement strand
ATCGGAAGGTCGGCAAAACGACCAGTGTTCTGTATTACTTTGTGTGTCATATATTGTTATTAGCGACCCGACGTTCTTTGGGTGCCACATATATGAGACAAAAAGATACGAGTCTGTAGAGGAACAAAGCCCCTAAATAAATGAATGGCTAATAATAACATAAAACAGGGTGTTTGTCAATCTACGTTTTGTCCCTAATAAAATGAAGCACCCCGCACGGACGAATCCATGCGGGGTGTGTTGAGGTAGTCTCCTCGGCGGTACCGACCCGCCTGACGGCGGGAAGAAACCAAGTGTCCAAGTGACCAATGCCAAAAGCAAAGGCCACAAGGACCCGAGGGACTTTAATTGCGGACGGCGAGGAAGCGACAGAAGCCGTCCCATCGATAGTCGTGCCAGTAGAGGTCGAGGCGCCGTTTCGACCTGCGCCTGTCGAGGCAGGGCACGTCGCGGTCACCATAGCGGTCGACCCACGACGAGCCGAGGGCGACGATCGGGAACTCGCGTTGGACGTCGGGGAACGTCGCCCCGAACGCCAACAGCTCCTCGATCGTCGCGGCGCGCAGGCCGTTCGCGTCGAGGTACGCCTTGGCCTCGCTCGTGCTCGCCACCTTGTTGAGGTGGACGAGCTCGAGGTTGACCTCGACGAGACCCTCGCCCTTGACCTGGAAGTTGCGCGAGCTGACGTCTGAGTTCTTCCAGTCGTAGCGACCGGCCTCCACCATCTGCTCGACGGTCATTCCGTAGTCGACGGTGACGTGGTAGTCCTGGAGCTTGTCGTTGACTTGCCCTTGGGGGTTGCGCAGGAACGCCTGCAGGAGCTCGCGGGTCACGCGCCCCGACTTGTCCTGGGCGAGGAGCTCGGAGATCTGGTCGGTGGTGATTCGGCTGTTCATCTTCTTCTTCCTTGCATCTGCCGACAGACAGCTCTACACCCCCGACCCCATGTCGAGCATATTACTGCCAATATCGAACAGACACCGTACGTGACTGGAGGAAATCTCCAGCCTTCTTTCGGGCTATTTACGTTGAAATAAGCCAAAAGAAAGCGGAGAAATCCAGTTAATAAAAAGAACAAAGTAACGACGTAACATAGAATAAAATAATAATTTTGTCAATCATATATAGACAATAAAATGAAAAATTCATTTGGCAGTGAAAAAAAGAAACGAGTGTATATACATTCGTTTCTTTTTTTTCAACACACCGGTTGAGAATTGTTGGTTTTTATGTTTGTCCTAAATTTATTAAAACATGATTTTTTTTACCAAATGAAGATCTATAAATACGTCGCTACTCGATATTCATCATCAGTAAGAGAAACAAAAGAAAAACGATCGCCATACGTCTCACGATCAGTACGATCGGAGGATTCAAATTGTGGATGATGAGGAAACACAATATAATCCACCAAACCAATCCCCGTTGTATCTGCCAACACAAAAGATGATGGCAATTCAAGAGTATCCTCGGCAACAAAGGGTTCCACTGAAGGACCCGCCAACAAAGAACCAGCACTAGATCCCACGTATAACGTATCCGTGGTCCGTAGTAGTTCTTTTACCAAAGGAATAAATCCACTGGTATGAGCATAGTGGTATAGATAGGTTGTATTTCCACCAGCAACAAACACCATATCAAACGGAGCCAAAACGGAAGAAAGTTGCGTGGGAGTATAATCACGCAAATCAATTTCAGTTAGTGTATAGCCAAGCGAAATCAAAGATTTTTTATCATTATCTTGCCAGGGAACATTCTCATATACCTTTCCGGCCGTCGTAATAAAAGCAACCGCAATAGGTGTAGATGGAATAATATCCTGAGAAAGTAACGTATTCGCCACGGTATGAAATGACGAAGTGAGTACAACATTACGATGCATAGTTAAAAGAAAAGGGAATATACGGCTGAAGTAATAACATCTGTCTCTGGTCCATGAGCAATTGCTCCACCAAGTGTTCCGGTAAAGGTAAGTAAGATGGCTCCAACAATTGCCAAAAAGACAAGCATAAGTCGATTGGTTAACAACGTAGAAAGAGCCATCAGCAGAGCGTGTATTTTTTTAAGAAATGAAGATTTTTGTATGAAAAGAGTATATGGTTTCCACGCATGTAAATAGGGCATGCTCAAAGCAAAAAAGATAATACCATACAACCACACAGTAGCGGTCGCAAAAAAAGAATGAATTTCTACCAGATTATGATTGAACTTTTTGAGATGTTCCAATCCCTCTCCACTAGAAAGAGACAAAAATCCACCAAGAACACCAAAAAGAATCATGATGTATTTTCCTAATGCGAGTTTAGCCGTATATCGTGGAAACAAAAACAAAAATAGTTCTATTCCACTATAGAGAATAAGTAATCCAATAGGAATGTGTATAATTGCAGGATGTAGTGAACCCATAAAATAATGATAAAAAATAGACTATCTGATAATAACATGACTTTCCCTGCCATGACAAGGGGAATTCAGATAACGCGCATCAATACGAAGCCCTTCAAAAATGTTCATGGGGTACTTCTCCTTGTTGTGGGGGTACCTGGAATACTGCCTATTTATTTTTTATATTCAACTTTTTTCTGTGGATAAAACATATAGTACAAAAAAAATCACTTGATTAAGTGATTTTGTTCGGGAACAGGGATTCGAACCCCGATACCCAGGACCAGAACCTGGTGTCCTACCATTAGACGATTCCCGAATGTAGCATCATCATACTACCGAAAACTATTCAATCAATCAAGTATCGGCCCAATAAATAACCGTTCTAAAAATGCATGACTCACCACCACGATATCACTCCACGCAAAGCCACGTCGCAAAAAAGATGCTGCGTTTAAAACATGTTGCTTCATGTACCCATGAGACAAAACATACACATGAGGATCATTTGGTTCTTTTATCACCGATCCGTTAGAAATTGTTTGTTCATTTAACGTTGGTAAATATCCTTTATCCACTTCTTCACCATCAAAATATCCATCTCCATCACTATCCGCCAACCACAGCACCGTCCCATATTCAATCTCTTTTTGTTTTGTTAATCCATCGTTATCACCATCCGTATTTGCCGTCGCAACAAGCACTGGAGACGTAAAAATAGCCACAGCAGCGCCATGTTGTGTATCATGAGGAACAAAGTCATGCATCGCTCGCAAAACCGTCTTAAACGAATAACGATACTCTTTCCCAAACTGTGTACCTGGATCCTGAGCAATAAATACCTCCGCATCACGATCATACCCAGACAGCACCACTACATGATAATCAAGTTGTGATGTTTGAAAAAAACGATTTTGTAAATCTGGACCATTCACCGGCAAAATAATAGGTCTCCCTGCATCAATTTCAGCAATCATATCTTCAACAGTAGGGGAGGAAACAACCTTTGCTTCCCATGTAAAAAATGCATTAATCAATCCTACTATTTCATCAGCAGGTTCATCCAAACTTGCGCCATATACTGATTCCTTTAATCGAATTGTTTTTAAAATACCATCTTTTGCGACCGCTGTTGGTAACTCATATCCAGCATAAAATGCGTCAATCATAGTAATAGAGGTTTCTTCACACGCATTTTGCCAGGGTTCCCACCAAACTCCCTCGGGTGCTTGGGAAGAAAAAGGTACCGCAAGATGTACATTGCGAACAGGAACGTCGGCGGCAAACACAAGAGAGGGAAAAAAAATAAATGCGAGAAATAGGTATCGGAACATAAATGTTGGTAAAAAAAGAAAGTCAATAATAACTACTATAACAGAAAAACAGTGTATTGCGTACACTAACGGTCTTTTATTTTTTTAAACGTGTTTAGCCAACAACCTGTCCACCAAATGCCGCTGCCAAATCTTGCACATCAGTATCGCTAGAGACAAAAGAAGGTTTTTCGGTAGATGCTTGAATAATCACCGTAATGCCTAAGGGCATACCAGCCGCTGCCGTCAAATGTCCGTCTAATTTTTGTTTGCACTGAATATCAAGTAATTTATCTTGATGAAAAGAATATTGCACCCCAAGAGTCAATGTTGACCCCGAGATTGATAACACATCAGTCATTTTAAAAATAAAACTTAGTGAAGGAGATTCTTTTTCTATAGCAGAAACACACGTTTTCCAATATTTTTTTGCATCATCAAAAGAACATATACCAGGATGATCATCAACGTCAACTAAAGGAGTGTCTTCTTGCGCATCAGCTATCTCATCCATAACAACGTCGTCATGAGTAGCCTCTTGTGATTCTTCAGGAGTCACAATAATGGTTTTTTCTTTTGTTATTGGTGTAACAGTAGCTGTTGAAGATGATGAATCAGTAGTTTTCGTTATAGGTGTTACCGTTTTTTTTGCATGAAGAGCAGGAACAGTATTTGCGTGTGTCGTTGTTGGTATAGCTCCTGATGCACCGCACCACTCTACAACAGCCATTTCAAGAGGAAGCTGTGGCATTGGCGCTGAGGTAATTTCGGTATAACGCTTCATCACAATATCAATCAACTGTACGAGTTCATACGCAGAAATACTTTGAGATAATTCAGCAAGTGTTTCTTTTGCTGGTTCGCTCAAATCTATCCCCACATGCTCCTCAGATTTGCTCAATGATAACATCATCACCGCCCGCAAGAGTTCAATCGTGTCATACCCAAGTTGCTTTGCATCAAGTCCTTTCTCTCTATAAGAGAATAATTGATCAAGAGCCGTAGAAATATCCTTATGAATAAGCGACGCGCAAAAGGCGAGCGTTTCTTCCACAAATGACGTTGGTAACACCAAAGAGGCAACATCTGCAGTAATCGTCTGTTCTCCCGTAGCAATCAACTGATCAAGTAAGCTAATTGCATCACGGACACATCCATCACTTTTGTTAATAATCCGATCAACAACACCCGGTTCAATTACGACTCCTTCTTGCGTAGCAATAGATTCAATATGTGCTTTGAGTGTTTCGTAATTAATTTTATGAAACGTAAATCGCTGACAACGAGAAATAATTGTTTCCGGCAACTTATGCAACTCTGTCGTTGCTAAAATAAAAATGACATGTGCAGGTGGTTCCTCGAGTGTTTTAAGTAACGCATTAAAGGCACTCGTTGAAAGCATGTGTACCTCGTCGATAATAAATACTTTGTAAGGAAGGGAGGTTGGACGAAACTGCGCATTATCAATAATATGTTCTCGTACATGATCCACTCCCGTATGACTTGCGGCATCAATTTCAATCACATCAAGTGATCGGGATTCACTAATTTCAATTGCTGCTTGTGAAGTATTGTCAGGCTCTACATCACTTCCTTTTTCCTTGGGACAATTAACTGCCTTTGCCAAAAGGCGAGCAAGAGTAGTTTTTCCTACACCACGTGGCCCAAAAAATAAATACGCATGTGCAACCTTGTCCATACGTATTTGGTTCATTAATGTTTGTTTTATATGGTCTTGTCCAACGGTATCAGCAAATCGTTGCGGTCTGTACTTATGATATAACGCCATAGGAATACGAGTTAATTTTAGGTGTTCATTCATGAAATGACGTACCAAAAATTGTTTGACAATGAAACATGAAAAAATGAAAATAGATGAGTATAGTATATCTGAACCCAGACGCCTCGTAAACCCTCATCCCCAGAAACTATTGCCTATAGGGGACCCCCATGTTATACTGTGGATAAGATGCTTAATTAACTAACTTGCATATATGCCAAGAAAAGCAAATCCCGCGCTCTTGAAACCACTAACTCTTTCATCTGAACTGGAAGCAGTAGTAGGAAAAGGGCCAATGCCACGTTCTCAAGTAGTAAAAAAACTTTGGGAATACATTAAGAAACATGATCTCCAAAACCCAAAAAACAAACGAAACATTTTTGCTGATGACATGCTTATGCCGCTATTTGGAAAAAAAGAAGTTACTATGTTTGAAATGACAAAACTCGTTTCACCACATATCACTGATCCAGATAAAAAAGTATAACGCGAAATACAAAGAAAACAAAAATCTCTCATACCGAGAGATTTTTTATTTGTCTATATTATTGATCAAGAACTATGAACTATCTGTTTAATTACATGATCCACCGCACCCCATTCACTCATGCCACTGCGTGGAACAAGGAGTACAACTTCATCTCCAGCATTCCCTTTGTAGTACGTGACAGAGGCGCCAATAACTTTATAGGTTCTTCCTTCGGCAAGTACCACCCAATGATCTACGCTTGCCGTATCTTTTACCAATTCACCAATAACTCGTTTTCTATCAATTGGACCGATCTGTTTGTAAATATGGGATCCTTTATTGGTAATAGTTAATTTAAGCAAATCACCTTCAACCATTTTTGATTTACTTGCATAATTTTCAGGAACATTATATTCATGGCCATCTTCACCAATCATGGCAATTCCATTAAACACTCCTTCAATAACGGTTTCACCTGTTTCAAGTACTTGCGTTTTTTCGTGAAGCCCCATAATCGCCAACGTTACTCGTTCACCATCAAGTAAGCGAAGCAACGCATTGAGCTGATCTTTCATAGAAAAAATCATACTCTTCATCTTATCAATATCCAAAGATGATGCCGTATGCTGCTCAAAAGAGTCTGATGTGTGAGGATGGTGAAGATTTCGTTCGCGTAATGCCTCGGGGGAAGGAACCTGAACAGTAGATGGTTCCTCAAAATCAAGCGCGTATGGACGCGTTGTCTCTGGGATATGTTGTCCTGGTGTTGTCTGAGAATCGTCAGCGTGTTGGTGTTGTGTATAAGGGGGGAGGGAAGAATGAGGAGTAGAAGAATACTGTTCACGTGGGGGGTGAGATGCAGCATGACTCGAAGAAGAGAGAATATCGCCAATATGGTTCATAGACAATCAATACTAAATACTAAATACTAAATAAGGTACGCAAACATGGTTTGCATACAATATCTGATATCTAGGGGCTAGAGCGACGCTTCGATCATGTCGGTTTTTGCCGACTCAGAAGACTCACCGATCTTTGTTCGCTCTAAAATCTCGGACTCTACAATACTACGATCTCGCCCATATTTCAAGCGGGACAATTGTTTAATTTGAGCTGCCAAATTGCTATTTCCCTTAACAGGGGGATAGGCACCAATAAGAAATGGTTTGCTGGCCTGATTGTCAATAAGCTCTTTTACATAAAAAGAATATTGGGGAGTATTGAGCAAATCATATGATCCAAATGTTGGGGCGAATTCCTTTGCCAATATTTCAGAATCATCAGGACCAATACGACCAACCATCATTGTTCCCACATTTCCAAGCACCGCATCACGAATATCAGACTTTCCTTTATCATCAGTAAGTTGTCCCATATATTGATGAGCAACAATCAAATCAAGTTTATATTTTCGAGCTTCAGATAAAATAGTAGAAATAGAATCAGTAACAAAATTTTGAAACTCATCGATATAAAGGTAAAAATCTTTTCTGTCTTCTTCTTTCGTATCTGCCCGCCCCATAGCTGCCATTTGTAGTTTTGCCACCACAATGAGTCCAAGCAGTTTTGCATTTATCTCACCAGTTCGTCCTTTTGCCAAGTTAACAAGTAAAATTTTATTATTGTCCATAACATCACGAAAACTAAATGCAGATTTTTGTTGTCCCATGATATTTCGCATCATTTCATTTTCCACAAATCGTCCAACCTTTGATACCAAATACCCAAGCATTTCAGATTTATGATAATCACTTGTTTTTGCCATTTCTTTCTCCCAAAAGGCACGCACCACAGGATCTTTCACTTTTTGAAGATATTCTTTCACATACTCATCATCAGTAAACATGCGAGGAATATCAATGACCGTTCCTGGGTTAGAAATATCAGCCATAAGAGTCAACATACAATTACGCATGTTATGCTCAAACATTGGTCCAATCATTTCTGGGGGAAACAATTTATAAAAAATAGAGATCATTTCCTGCACGGCAAAATCTCGTTGATCTTCAGATTGCGCAGCAAGCATGTTAAGCCCAATGGGGCGTTCAATATCTGATGGATCAAATATAATAACATCATCGGCACGTTCCTTTGGAATATGCTCTAATATTGCCTCTACAAGGTCTCCATGAGGATCAACAATAGCCACGCCTTTTCCATCTTGAATATCTTGAATTGCTAAATTTGCAATCGTTACAGATTTACCACTTCCGGACTTTCCAATAATATACAAATGGCGTCGTCGGTCTGCTTCTTTTATTTTGACATCTTTGCGGATACCTCGATAATCAATAAATCCAAGCAACAATCCTTCTGTCGGTAAGTTTGGTGGTGGGGGAGCCGTACGTCCTTGAAGCCACTTAATATTTGGTGCTTCCGTTGAGTGAAGTGGCAAATGCCATAATGATGCCATTTCTTCCGTATTCGCAATCATGTACCGTCGTTCGTGAAATGATCGGTAGATAAATGACTGAATTAATTTATCCTGTCGTCGAGGAATAATTGCTTTAAATGAATTTCCGAATCGATAATAGTTATATTGTCCAAAAGCATTAACAAGATTGTCGAGATTGAGTTTGGCTGTTGCCTCATTTTCAGAAATGCTAAGAAGGCGGATCGTAACATCCATGCCACCTTTGGTAAGTTTTTGTTCAATACCTTTCAACATCTCTTCTTCCATAGCCGAAATTTGGTATGGTTTATTTCCATCAGGGGATTGAAGGTCTTTTTTTGAATTTTGGAAGGCACTATTAAATATACCTCCTGCCATGCCTAATACTTTTGAAAGAATAGACGTGTTCGTAACTTCTTCAAATCGTTTTCCTTTCTTTACTTCACGAACAACATGGATACCTTTTTGTCGCCATCGTTTTTTGCTGCTCCGAATGACAAATTGAATTGCCGCAGAACTATTTTCTTCATATACACGAGACAATACATTTAATAACGCAGAGAGCGGATCAGAATCCATGGTCTTGTAGGTTTTTAAGGGGAAAACATGACTTTTGGTTGGGGTAAGATAGGCGCCAAGAATGGTACTGTTTTTAGTAAAAATATTGTAATCCGTAATTTGTGTAATTTCGGCATACGGATATTGTGCATGAATTTGTTGTTCAATGAATTGGTGCCATTTCAAAGGTACTTCAATATAAAAATAAATGAGATGATTATTGACAACAATTTCACAAGACATGTGATCATCTCTGCCGCTAATCCATCGGCTAAATCCGCGTTGTGCCTTAAGTCCCGCAATAGAAGAAAAAAAGGTTTCCGTAATACCAATTTCTTCTTTGACCTGTTCTAGGCGATCATCTTCACCGGCTTTTCCTCCACTTCCTTCAGATTTTCGTTCTTTGGGAACCATGATACGTAACACCACACGATTAAACGCTTTGCTCTGTTGCGTTTTTCCATGTAAAAAGGCACGAAGAAAAAATAACAATGCAAGTGCGACGCCAAAACAGCCTAATCCAATAAACAGCAAAAGAAAAAATGGATCAGATAATAATGTATCAGCCTGAAATACTGGCTGACCAAAAGTAGGAGAAGGAATAGTTGTGAATTGAAAAACAGAAAATACCATAAAGTAAATTATGTGCGAGGAGGTAAATGATGATGAAGAGAAACAATTTTATCTGCCTTAATTTTGGCCTCTTGTTCAATAAAAAATTTATTTACTCCAGGCAATAGTTTCAACCAATCAATAAGGAGTAATACCACCTTCTTTGCTTTAATTTTTGTGGACTGAAGCATTCTACGAAGTTCTTGTGCTGTTTCTTCTCCTTTAATTTTAAATTCTTGTTGTTGGACAGGAGTCATCTCCATAAAGGCATCTTTCAATCCATCTTCCATGATTTTTTCAACCTGAACCGTTATTTCATCTCGAATTTGTGGAATAGTTGTTGGTTTTTTCTTTTTTGATCGTCGGAGTGTTTTGCGCAATACATCAAGTGTACTACTATCAGATTCAACAGAAGGGGTATCTACGCGAGGCGGTGTTTCAGGAAATTCTTGTTCTTTTTGTGGTTCAACTACTTCTGTTGTGGATAGTGTTTCTATAACAAAAGAAGGAGCTTCCGGAGTAGACTCTTTTGGTAACGTGAATGATGGAGAACCTAATTCTTTTTGTGGATCGATCATAAAGTAAAACGTATCAATAGTATATCAAAAAATATAAAGAGCGGGTAGCAACAGCTTGTGAATCAAAAAACATACTCGACAATATATCGAGTATGTTTTTAAAAAATAGGGTTATTAACGAGAAAGAGCTTGGCCGTCACTGGTATCTTCTATCTCAAAACCGAGTGCATGAATTTCATCTCGTAGCGCATCGCTTGTTCCCCAATCTTTATTTTTTCTTGCCTCCGCACGAGCATCAAGCAGTGCCTGAACATGCTCTGAAATATCATGAGGAATAGGGGAGTCAGTAGTAAGTAAATTCAATCCAAGCACGTCATCAAATTGTTTGATCATGTTGCGAGAAACGGTGCCTTGTTTCAATCCTGTCCACAATACGGCCAATGCTTCAGGAGTATTCAAATCATCATACACGGCGGTAAAAAATGCGTCCGTTGTTGATTCATCATCAACAATATTTTCATCAATAGCCGCAATTTGTTTTTTTAAATTTTTCAATCCATTTGTTGCCGCCTCTAGTGCTTCCCATGTGAATGTGAGTTGTTTACGATAATGTGCCTGAAGAAGAAAGTATCGATAGGCAAGTGGATCAATACCTTTGGTAAAAAGTGTTTCAAGTGTCAAAAAGTTATCATCAGACTTACTCATTTTTCCACTTGGGACAACAAGAAATTCTCCATGCATCCACACATTCACCCACGGATGATGAGCTCCAGCACATTCAGCTTGTGCAATTTCATTGGTGTGATGCACGGGGATATGATCAATACCACCACAATGAATATCAATATGTGTTCCAAGATATTTCATTGCCATGGCAGAACACTCAATGTGCCATCCTGGAAATCCTTTTTTTCCAAAGGCATCCCACTCCATCTGACGGTGTTCACCTGGTTGAGAAAATTTCCATAAGGCAAAGTCATGTGCATGTTTTTTTTCTCCCATATCAACGCGAGATCCTGCTTGCAATTCTTGATTTTGCAAGTTTGCTAATGCCCCATAATTGTCACATGCTGCAGTATTGAAATAAATACCGTCTTTTGTTTCATACGTATATCCAGTATCAATAAGTGTTTGTACTTGATCGATTTGTTCTTGAATATGATCTGTTGCCTTACACCATATCGTTGGCTCGGTCAGGTTGAGCTGTTTCATATCATGCATAAACGCTTCAGTATAAAAAGCCGCAACTTCCCACGCGGTATTTCCTTCGCGTCGGGAACCTTTTTCCATTTTATCTTCCCCCGCATCAGCATCATCAGTTAAATGTCCTACATCAGTAATATTCATTACATGTTTTACGGTGTAGCCAGCATGACGGAGCGTTCGAACAAGAACATCTTCAAACACATACGTGCGAAGATTCCCAATGTGTACATAGTGATACACCGTAGGACCACAGGTATACACACCAATGGTCTGTGGAGTAATAGAAGCAAATAATTCTTTTTTACGGGAAAGCGTGTTAAACAACGTAATCATAAAATACAGTCATAAGTAATGGAGTCATTATAGGGAGAAGAGTATATTTTGTAAAGGTATTTTTATACAAGAGAGGAGAGAAAGAATATCTGCATTACATACAACACAACAAATATGGTATACTATTTTCAATTATCAATAGACAGCTAATCCTGCTAGCTACGTTTCTATGAGTCTCTTCGCAAAAAAACAATCTTTTTTAGGAATTGATATTGGTGCAGACGGAATAAAACTTGTTGAACTGCACAAAACAAAAGGACGCCCACAATTGTGGACATATGGAATTGCACATCAAAAAATGGATATCCATATTGCCAAAACAGAAAAAACCCCAGAAGATCTTTTGGCAGAAAAACATATTTCCCTAGATGACCAGAAAAAAAAGAATGAAAAAAAAATGGAAGTGGATGATCCGAGAATTACGGAGTATGCAAAAGTGCTTAAGGATTTAATGAAACAAGCAAAAGTAACCACAAAGCTTGTTACCGCGAGTCTTCCTGTATCACATATTTTTCATACGGTAGTAACGCTTCCTACCGTCGATCAAAAAGAAGTAAATCATCACATTGAAGCAAAAGTAAAAAAACTCATTTCAAGACCACTCGACGAAGTTCAGCTCATTAGTCAAAAAATTCCTGAATCAAAAGAAGAAGAAAAAAAATATCTCAAATATTTAGTAACCGCTGCCCCAAGAGATTTGGTAACGTTTTATACTGCAATTTTTCAAAAAGCAGGGTTACAATTAGAAGAATTAGAAACAGAAGCATTTGCCTTAGAACGATCTCTCGTTGGAAGAGATAGTGCCGTCTCCATGGTTGTTGATATTGGTGCTGAGCGAACAAATTTTTTCATTATTGATAAAGGAATTCCCGTTACGCAAAGAAGCATTCAAATGGCAGGAAATGATATTGATGGGGTACTAAACAGATATTTACAACTTGATCCAGAATCAGCAAAACAGGTAAAACACGACATGACATACATGAAAAATGCTCAAATTCCTGCAAGTATTTTTTCAGATGTCCTTGATCCTATTGTCAAAGAAATAAAGTATAGTTTTGATTTATATCTTCATCAAACGGGAAATGAAAATAAACGACCGGAAAAAATTATCCTCACAGGAGGAGCTGCCATATTTCCTGCAATTGCCGACTATATCCAAAAAACAACAAGCACCAAAGTATTTGTTGGTGATCCTTGGGCAAGGACCGTATATCAACAAGGATTAAAATCAGTACTCGACCAGTTGGGACCACGTATGGCAGTAGCGATTGGTCTTGCCATGAGAAACATTGTATAATGCACTTATTCACAATTATCTTGTAAACAATCAGTGTAATGTGTACCATGTTATGGTACACTAATCGTACAACATATCAGTAACTAATATTGTATGGCAGAAAATATTATTCACGTGCTCCTTGTAGAAGACGATACCTTTCTCTCAAATATCTACAAAACAAAATTTGAAATGGAAGGATTTAAAATCAGTACCGCAGATAATGGAGAATCAGGATACAATGAGGCAAAAAAGAAAAAGCCTGATGTAATATTGCTTGATATTTTGCTCCCCAAGATGGATGGATTTGCCGTATTAGAAAAACTCAAAGCTGATGATGATACAAAAGATATTCCGGTAATCATGCTAACAAACCTTGGGCAAAAAGATGACGTAGACAAAGGATTTGAATTGGGTGCTGTAGATTATTTAATAAAAGCACATTTTAAACCCTCAGAAACGGTAGAAAAAGTGAGAAAGGTCTTAAAAAAATAGATCCTACATATTTATGTCAAATAACCGTTCTACAAGGAGAGGGGGTGACACCTCATGAACAAAAAAGGGTTTACCTTAATCGAATTGCTAGTCGTTATTGCAATTATCGGACTATTATCTACACTTGCTGTTGTTGCGCTTGGTTCTGCAAGAGAAAAAGCACGTGATTCAAAACGTCTTTCTGATATGAAACAAATGCAAACAGCACTCGAGTTGTATTTTACAGACCAAAATGCTTATCCAATCGTAGCTACTTCAGAAACACTTGGTTCTGGAAGCTATGCGTGTCTGAACGCATCCGGATTTGCAGCAACAGGATGTTCTTCTGCGTATATGGCACAAATACCTGCTGATCCAACATCAGGACAAAATTATACATACACAGGATCAACATCTACATATACCATCACTGCAACTCTAGAAGGAACAGTAAGCGGATTATCTGGTACTATTTCTTCAACTCCATCAGGAATCAACTAATATATTTTAGTATAACGATTATAGTGCCCCTTATCAGGGGCATTTTTTCGTGATATAATTACGTCACTATGATATGGTTTCATTACACAATTACAATAGCTCTCGGCCTTGCGTTAGGCAGTTTTGTTAATGCCTGGGTGTGGCGAGTAAAAGAACATAGATCGATCGCAAAAGGCAGATCAATGTGTACCACGTGTCATACACAACTTACCTGGTACGACAACATTCCTATAATAAGCTACTTGTGTCTAAAAGGTGCTTGCCGCACGTGCAAACAACCAATTTCTTTACAATATCCAATCGTTGAATTGGTGATGATGTGTCTATTCACAGGTATTCTTTGGTATCACGGAGCAGAATTTTCAGTAGTCGTCGCAAAAGATTGGTACCTGGCAACCATACTTACATTTGTTTTTTTATATGATTTAAAATATGGCTACATTTTAGATAGAATAATTTTTCCCGCCACAGCAATATTGGTAATCCTGAATATCATGTACTCTTGGGTCAGTATCCCTAGTATGGCATTGGGAATACTTGTTGGTGCTGGCTTTTTTCTTATTCAATATATTGTGTCAAAAGGAACATGGATTGGAGGAGGAGATATCAGATTGGGAGTACTTATGGGAGTACTTCTTGGTTGGCAATTAACAATCCTCGCGATATTTTTAGCATATATTATTGGCGCGGTAAGCGTACTTATCTTGCTTGTTTTCAAAAAGGTAAATCTAAAACAATCCACTCCATTTGGCACCTACCTGACCATTGCCACAGGAATAGCCCTATTTTATGGGGAACAAATAATTCATTGGTACATTCAATTATTATAAATAGAGAAACATATATGAATGACAGACATAGCATTATCCCTGCCGTATACCTTATGGCAATTAAAGAAGAAAAAATTCTCCTTATCAGAAGATATCAAACAGGCTACATGGATGGTAGCTATAGCCTTCCCGCAGGACATGTTGAACAAGGAGAGTTTGCCACGCAAGCACTCAGAAGGGAAATAAAAGAAGAAATAAATATTGAACTACAAGAACAAGACCTTACCTGTGTTCATGTGGTGCATCGGATAAAAGATGACGAACGAGTTGATTTTCATTTCATAGCAGATAAGTGGTCTGGAGAAATAATAAATAAAGAACCGCACAAGTGCGACGATATTTCTTGGTTTCCGTTAAATGATCTTCCTCAAAACATTATTCCTGTAGTAAAACAAGCTATAGAAAATTATCAAAAAGGTATTTTCTTCAGTGAGGCACGGTTTTAGCAATGATACCTACTATGCAAACACAACGTGAACAAAAAGTACAAAAACTTCGTGAACAAATAAATGATCTGCGGTATAGGTATCATGTCCTCAACGACCCTGAAGTTACCGATCACATGTACGAAGGACTCATGAATGAACTCAAAAAAATTGAAGATGAACATCCAGAACTCAAAACAAAAAATTCTCCAACAGAACGTATTGGATCACAAGTACAAGAAAAATTCGATAAAGTTACCCATGCGGTAAGACAATGGTCTTTTCATGATGCATTTACCAGAGAAGATCTAGAACAATGGCAAGAGCGAAATATAAAAATACTCGAAAAAAAACTAGGGAATAAACCCAAAGACCTCAATTACACTACAGAGCTAAAAATTGATGGACTTCACCTCGTACTTACCTATGAACAGGGTGAAATCAAAACAGCTGCCACCAGAGGAGACGGAAAAATAGGGGAAGACGTGACACAAAATATTAAAACCATTCATACTATTCCACTCAGTCTAAAACAACCAGAAAGCCTGATTGTAGAGGGAGAAGTATGGCTATCCACCACGCAATTTACACGTTTAAATAAGCAGCGAGAACAAGCAGGAGAACCGCTCTATGCCAATCCACGAAACGTTGCAGCAGGTACAATTCGTCAACTAGATCCAAAAATAGTAGCAGAAAGAAAACTTTCATTTACTGCATACGATATCTCCGCTGGAAACGTTCCCGATAATCAAAAGCAAGAACTCGAAAAATTAAAAACGCTCGGATTTGTGATAGATGATCATACAAAAGTATATAACAATATTGATGACATTATTGATCATTGGAAATTATGGAACAAAAAACGAACAAGCAAAGAATATTGGATTGATGGATTGGTCATTAAAATAAATCAAAAAAAATACCAAGACATGCTTGGTCATACAGGGAAAGCCCCTCGCTGGGCTATTGCCCTAAAATTTCCTGCCGAACAAGGAACTACTATTGTGAAAGAAGTCTATTGGCAAGTTGGAAGAACGGGAGTCGTTACTCCCGTCGCGCACATGGAACCTGTGCAACTTGCTGGTACCACCGTTACACATGCCACACTCCATAATTATGATGAAATTAATCGATTAGATCTTCGAGTAGGGGATACTGTTGTGGTAGAAAAAGCAGGCGATATCATACCAAAAATTATTCGCGTTCTTGATAAACTTCGAACAGGAAAAGAAAAAAAGATCAAAGAACCAATAACAGATCCCTACGGAAATCCACTAGAACGAAGAGAAATACAAGGGAAAAATGGGAACAAATCCGTTGGGCTGTATACCACAAACATGGAAAGTGTTGCTATTCAAAAACAACGCATTATTCATTTTGTATCAAAAAAAGCCATGAACATTGATGGGCTTGGAGAAAAAGTTGCGATACAACTTATTGACACAGGACTTATTCAAACAGTGGCTGATATATTTACACTCACCAAAGAAGATATAATTAGTCTTGAAGGATTTAAAGATAAATCATCAGAAAATTTAATACAGGCAATACAAAATGCAAAAAACGTTACATTACCTAAATTCATTTTTTCTTTAGGAATTCATCATGTGGGAGAGGAAACGGCTATTGCACTGGCAAACCATTTTCAATCATTAACAAACATAATGAACGCGTCTCAGGAAGAACTGAATGAAATTAATGATGTTGGACCACGAGTAGCAGAATCAATTACTCTGTATTTTTCAGATAAAAAGAATCAAGACATGCTGAATAAGTTACAGGCCAATGGATTACACATACTGCTGCAATCACAAAAAAATACCAATGTCTTAAAGGGAAAAACATTTGTGCTCACTGGAACGCTCCATACCATGACACGAGATGAAGCAAAAGAACAAATACGGATAGATGGAGGAAATGTATCAGGGTCCGTTAGTAAAAAAACAGATTACCTTGTCTCAGGAGAAAATTCGGGGAGTAAATATGAAAAAGCGCTCAGCTTAGGAGTAGAAATAATAAATGAACAGACCTTTCGTGAACTGTTAGAAAAAGAAAAGACTACCCGGAATGAATAGTCTACTAACAAAAAGAAGGTATCCTCGATGGTACCTTCGGTTGCCAGGAACCATCAGTTGACGAAACCATACATAATATATGGCCAAACAGGTGGTCGAGTATGTGGAGAAATTACATACCAACTTCTTTATACCTGTTTACTTACGTTCGTCCATCGAGGATGGACATACCCTAAACTATAGAGAACATTTTGGCAAGTATCACGAATAGAAGAGGGTACGTCTCATCAAAAAAAAAAATTGCAAAAGATACGACACAAAGGTATAATACATATATTATATAAATTTGTTCATATGGGCTTGTCACGTGATTACCGAAGACCATTTTGGCGAGGATTGCTTCATGCACTTCTTGTCGTCGCATATTGTGTATTTATCAGTTTGGTATACTTGTCTATTGATCAACTGTACGCAGGAGAAATTGAATATATAGTACAAATTGTTTTTGGATTATTTGCGAGCGTAGTATCAATTGCTATCTGTGCCTATCTCATTTTTTACGAGCCAATAAAAAAGCTGCTCAAACATCATTTTCGTGCTGCGTCTGTTATGATGATGTCTACACTTGGATGGTTACTCATTTTTGTCCTTATTTTTTTAATGGGACTTGTTTACACCGTAACATAAGAATATCTGTATGATAAAAACATATAAACGTGCTATTCAGTTTGGAGTCATGCTTTGGGTAATTATTTTTGTCGTATTTTCCATAATTTTATTTTTACCACCACTTCAAAATAAAGAACTGTTACCTCATATCATTTTGTGGATACTTCTTTTACCAATTACCTTGGGACTAACAAAATGGTACTTCAAAGCAATAGAACCAACAGGAAAACGTGGATTTCAATTAGGGATTATTGCGCTACTTGTTGGAACATTTTTGGATCTTACTATTACGCAATTATTCGTTCCAGGGACATACCAACAGTTTATAACATCATTCTATGGCGATTGGAAACTCTATGTCGGATTTGCAGAAATATTGTGTATAACAACAATCGCTGGTTTCGAGTTTGATGGGACATATAGCAAAGATATCTAAAACAATATAGTTGACACAATACAGTAAATACGATAAAACACGAGTACTATTTCGTGTTTTTTATGTTAAAAAAACAAGCAAACATATTGAGTATCGCTGGTGCTATTGGTTTTTTACTCCTCATAGCATTTCCAGTACTTATTCCAATTGCAGTCATTGGATCAATTGTTTATTATTATGCAAAAGTGAGTAAACAGTCTATAGTTGCTAATATCTTTAAAAAAAATCCAACTTCTATGCAAACCATAAATCCCAAAAAAACACGAAACATCATTATCTATACCCTCATAGTAATTGTCGGGTTTATCGTACTAAGTGTTGCCAGTAGTTTTTGGATTGTTATTGAAGCGGGGCAGACAGGAGTCCAATCTTTATTTGGAAAGGTAAAGGATACTGAATATAGTTCAGGATTCCATGTCAAAAATCCATTGGTAAAAATTACCAAAATGAATATTCGAACCCAAGAATATACAATGAGTATTTCTCAAGGGGAAGGAAATAAATTTGGAGCAGATGCTATCACGTCACTTACGAAAGAAGGGTTAAGTGTCGATCTCGACATCACGGTATTATACAATTTGAAAGAAGAAAACGCGTCAGATGTATACAGAGATGTTGGGGTGTCATATGAAGACGTTATTATTCGTCCACAAATTAGAAGTGTAATTCGAGAAGTAATTGCCAAATATAGTGCAAAAGATATTTATTCAGAAAAACGAGAAGAAGCCACGAACGAAATTTTACAAAAACTCAAAGAACGATTAGGAGCACGAGGAATAGAAGCCGAAGAAGTACTACTAAGAAACATACAACTTCCAGAAAACCTTGCCAATAGTATCCAACAAAAACTTCAAGCAGAGCAAGATGCGGAGCGATATGACTTTATTTTGGATAAAGAACAAAAAGAAGCACAAAGAAAACGGGTAGAAGCAGAAGGACAACGTGACGCCCAAAAAATAATCAACGAAAGTCTTACTACTAGATATCTTGAATATTTGTACATTGAGAGTTTAAAAGAACGGGAAGGCACAATCTACGTACCCACAAATCCAGACAATGGGACCCCACTATTTCGCGGAATATAAGAAATTGACAAAATTATAGGAATGGGTTACACTTTTTCCAGTGTAAGAACCCTCGTTAATACCTCTTGTTTGTAAGAGTAGATAGAGAAAAGGTCGACTTACCAGTAGTCGCTAGCGATGCCTGGCATCAAAAGTGACTATTACTCTTGTATAAACAAGATCAAACAATTATGCAAAACAAACTATTTGTAGGATCTCTTGCATGGGCAACTGATGATGAAGGACTTCGATCAGCATTTGCACAAGCAGGAAAGGTAGTTTCAGCTAAAGTTGTCACAGACAAATTCACAAACCGATCAAAAGGTTTTGGATTCGTTGAAATGGAAACTGAAGAAGAAGCACAAAAAGCTATTGATATGTGGCACGAAAAAGAACTTGACGGTCGAACAATCATCGTCAACATTGCACGTCCACGTGAAGAGCGATAATTCCTCTCAAAAAATAAAAACTCCGTATTGAAAAATATGGAGTTTTTTTATACAAAAATACTAGAAATACATCCTTATTTTTATATGGCAGCAGAACTAAAGGATTACTTGAAAAAATTATAAAGAATGCTACACTGAAAGAAATATGTATACAAAATCTCAACAACAACTCATGACAGCAGTCAAAAAAATTGTCGCTGATTTCTTTGAAGAATATCCGGTAACAGCGCATGGATTTGATCATGTTGCTCGTGTTGCAAGAAGAGCCAAGGAAATCGCTGTCGAGGAAAACGCGAGAAACGTATTTTTGTGTGAACTTGCTGGCTGGCTTCACGACATTGGTCGGGTACCAGAACATACGACAAACACCAACAAAAGACATCACGAACTTTCGTATGAACTTCTAAAACAATGGTATACAACATACGAAGAATTCACGATCCTTACACAGGAAGAAAAAATCGAACTGTTATACGCTGTACGGTATCATTGGAACAACGCCGCTTGTGCGTATGACACGGCCTGGATTCTCCGTGATGCTGATAAACTTGATATGTTTGGCGATATTGGACTGCATCGCGCGCAAACTTTTTTTAAAGATAATAAAGAAGGATTAAGCCAAGACATGAGAAATCATTTTGATGCAATCTACTGGATAAAAACGAAAACAGCAAAAAAAATAATGAAAACCGAACACCTCCTTGAACCAATAGAAGCCGCATACAAAAATATGCTTCAATCAAAAATTGAAGAGATCTCACTCAATTAATATATAAGAAACAGCGGAAGACGATAAAGATATATCAATACTCCCAGAACTATTGAACTATGAATCAAAGACAAATTATTATCGCCATGTCAGGAGGAGTCGACTCATCAGTAGCTGCTGCGCTTTTGGTTGAACAAGGATACGATGTAACGGGGGCCTTCATGATTAATTACGATGATAAAGCAGAAGGTCACGGAGAATGCTGGCGACCAGATTATCGAGATGCGGTTCGTGTGGCCGCCAAACTTGGCATCCCACTTCTTCGCATAGATTGCACCAAAGAATATCGTGAACAAGTTATTGGCTACATGCTCAAAGAATATCAAGCTGGGAATACACCAAACCCGGATGTAATGTGCAACAAATATATAAAATTTGGGGTGTGGTTAGAAAAGCTAAAAGAAAAAGGGTTCGATCGTATTGCAACAGGGCACTATGCAAACATAGAAAAAAAGAATGGTCAGTATTTTCTCACTACCGCCAAAGATGAAAATAAAGATCAAACGTATTTTCTCCATCAACTAAATCAAACACAGCTTTCCCATATCGAATTTCCTCTTGGAAAATATACCAAAGATGAAGTACGCCTACTGGCAAAAAAGTATCATCTCCCCACTGCTGAAAAAGCAGAAAGCATGGGAATTTGTTTTATCGGAGAAATATCCATCAACGATTTTTTGAAAGACAATCGTATTATTGTACAACCAGGGAACATCATCAAAGATGAAACAGAAGAAGTAATAGGTGAGCATGAAGGGCTTCCATTTTACACCATTGGGCAGCGCCATGGATTTACCCAAACCGGTGGAGATCAACCGCTATTTATTTTAGAGAAGCATACCCAACAAAATGAGCTCATTGTCGGCTATGAAGATAATCCAAAATTGTACAAGACAGACCTCATCATACAAGATATGCATTGGATTATCGAAGAAGAACCAGTATTCCCGTTTGATGCACAAGTTCGATTTAGACATAGACAAAAAAAACAGCCCTGCCGCATCCAAAAACAAAAAAACCAAATTATGATACACTGTACACAACCGCAAAAAGCAATAACTCCCGGTCAATTTGTTGTTATATACAAGAATTCTGTTTGTCTTGGCGGGGGACCGGTAACCAACGAGTTACCATAATATTGTATTTATTTGATCCAATAGTTATCCATTTTTGTATCGCATCGTATGTCATCCCTTAAACTTATTTCTTGGAACGTAAACGGCATAAGAGCTGTCGAAAGAAAAGAAGAACTACAGAAATTTATTGAAAAACACAACCCAGATGTATTATTTATTCAAGAAACAAAATCTCGAGAAGAACAAGTACAAACGATTATTGAAAAATATTCAGAGTACGACCAGCATTATTATGATGCAGAAACAAAAAAAGGCTACGCAGGAACAGCCGTCTGGATAAAAAAATCTTTAGGGCATGAGTATATAGTTTCTCGAGGAATGGACACAACACACGCAAAAGAGGGGAGACTTATTCAAGTCGAATGTGATGGATATGCGCTCATTGGCGTCTATTTCCCTAATGGAGGAAAATCTCCTGCCGCCTGGGAAGATAAATTAATGTATTACAAAGATTTTCATACACACATTAATATACTCAGAAAACAACATTTAAAAGTCATTTGGTGTGGAGATGTCAACACGGCACATAGCGAAATTGATCTTGCTAGACCAAAAGATAAC
>CAZEYK010000012.1:0-25278 GCA_964516055.1 uncultured Gammaproteobacteria bacterium | reverse complement strand
GCTTATTCTACCATAAATATGTCATTTTTAAGCCGACGTTTTTGTACCTTATGCCACAAAAGACCTTTTCAATAGTAGGTCTTTTTTGTTTTTTAAATTAGTAAAATTTGAGTTGGGGGGATACATTATTTTTAAATAGGAGTATATTGTAATAAGAATAAAGATAAATAGTTAACTATATGGTTTATCCCACAAAAAGAATGTCTTTTAATTATTGGAAGTATTTATTTATTTTTTTAGGTATATTGATAATTAGTGCATGTTATGTTGTGTTTAATAACAATTTAATTAACCCTGTGATTTTAACTAAAGTAACTTCTATGAGCTATCAAACAAATATAGTGAAAGATACGCAAGAAAATGAATATTTTCGTCGTGTACTGTTTACTGGGGAAAACAGCCAGTTAGTGGTAATGAGTATTCCACCAGGTGGTGAAATAGGGGAAGAGGTACATAAATATACTGAACAAACATTATTTTTTCTCTCAGGAACAGGAGAAGCCATCCTCAATGATAAAAAAACACCAATTGTCGTTGGTGATGTTGTGGTTGTAGTACCTGGAACTAAACATAATTTTATAAATACTGGCACCCAAGATTTAAAAGTGTATACTGTGTATACTCCACCAAATCACATTGACGGTCGTGTTCATAAAACTAAAGCTGATGCTGATGCTGATGTAGCCGATGAAGCAATTGGCGAAGCACCACCAATAAAATAGTTTCAACGGTCAAAATAAAATGGCTTACAATACAAAACTATACTAGCATAAGGTATATATATTGTTCTGGTTATAAAATACTCATTAATTACATCTACTGTTCTTTTGGTCTACAAAAAACAGTTAAAATAAGCAAAATAGTAAAAATTACGCGGACTGGTTGACAAGAGAAGAAGAGTTTGATAGTATCTAGACACAACTAAATAACCATAGACAGTAGCTTCCCGAGCAATCAGGATTAAACACGCTACCGAGGTGATTGATCTACGTTCTGAGTTTTCCTAGTATTTGAATGATTCAAGTACTCTATAACTCAGAAAATACTAGTGAAATCCAAAGGTCGATGTCTGTGGAAAACCACAGTTTTTTGTTTTTTAGGGCTAACCTAAGAAACAACAACAAAACATAGCAAACCTATGGCAAAAACCAAACAACAAAAACAATCACAAATCGACGGACTAACAGAAGGAATCAAAACCGCAAAATCAGTGGTTTTCGCAAACTTTCAAGGGCTTAAAGTAAGCGAAATGGAAGAACTTCGCGCCGAATGTCGTGAACAAAACATCAATTGTATGGCTACCAAAAAAACATTGGTAGGACGTGCACTAAAAGATGCTGGCATGGACGTAGATACAAAAATCTACCAAGGTGGAGTTGCTGCATTTTTTGGAAACGAAGACGAAGTTGCCCCAGCGCAAATCGTTGCCAAATACGCAAAAAGTCATGATGTTATCACTCTATTTGGTGGAATCCTTGAAGGATCATATATCAATGCAGACAAAGTGCTCGAGCTATCAAAACTCCCAAGCAAACATCAACTCCTTGGTCAATTGGTAGGAACAATCAACGCACCAGTATCTGGATTCGTAAATGTCCTTGCTGGAAACCTTCGTGGTCTTGTCGGTGTACTAAACAACATTAAAGAACAAAAAGCATAATTTAAAAAAATATGTCAGAAGAAACAAAAGAAGTAGTAGAAGTACCAGCAAAATTCAAATCTCTTGTAGAAGAGATCGAAAAAATGTCTGTACTTGACCTTTCAGAACTCGTAAAAGTTCTTGAAGATAAATTTGGTGTAAGCGCTGCTGCACCTGCAATGATGATGGCTGCTCCTGGAGTTGCTGGAGATGCCGCTGGAGCTGTAGAAGAAAAATCTGAATTTGATGTAGAACTTACAGAAGTAGGTGACAACAAAATTGGAGTAATCAAAGCAGTAAAAGCAGCAACAGGACTTGGTCTTGGTGAAGCAAAAGGACTTGTAGACGGAGCTCCATCAATGATTAAAGAAAAAGTTGCAAAAGCAGAAGCAGAAGAACTCAAAAAATCAATCGAAGAAGCTGGTGGAAAAGTTACCCTAAAATAACTCCCCACACAGAAAACAAAAATACCCCATCTTGGGGTATTTTTGTTTTCAAATTATTTTTCTATTTCTTCATCTGGCATGACAGGAATATCATTCAAATTAATTTTTATGACACCCTCTTCATCATCTTCATCACTACCACCCCAGCCATAGCTATCAGGACTTCCGTCACCATAAGATTTTTTTGGAGAAGAATCTTCATGAGGGTCCCTTGGTGGTGGAAGGGGAATCTCTATACGAGGACGATCTGGCTCTGGAGTAGGGGGAGGATCAACCACATCTGGAGGAAGTTCTTCAATTCTTTTTTTAATACCGTCCGGAATATCGGGGTGTCCTCCGAACTGTGTTTCGGGAGTATACGTCATAAAACCAAATACATGATTATTTAATAGTAAAAGAATAAACAATATTGCCATCAAGAACATAAATTTCTCCTCGTTCATCATCTACAATCATTCCCGTCGGATTATTCCAATTAATTGAGGTATATTGATTCACTAACTTTCCTTCTTTGGTAAGGACAATAACACGTTTATTGGTTGGTTCAAGAATATAGATATAATTCACATCATTATACGTCCATAACACGGTAGGATTTTCAAGTCGAGGAATCAATCCTGAAACAGAAAAATTTTGTTGTGTTCCAGCAGAGAATTTCAATACCGTTGAATCCGTGAGTACATACATATCACCATCAATAGCAATAGATCGAGCTTGAGACAAATCAGCTGAGTCTTGTAGCCATGGAGTTCCTTTATCAAAACCAGAAGCTGTTTTTCCATGACGAATAATAGTATTTGCTCGAGTATTTACACTATACAACCGTTGGTTATAAATGCTAATAGCCCCAATGCGAGGATCCGTATCAGGAAAACCAATTTCGGCTGTCGTAATAGCATTCGTTTGAGTGGTATATGTGGCAAGGCGGGCATCATCATAAATGAACGTTATTGCATCATTTTCTTTTGGTGTCGTAGCAAGCCGTAAAGAAGAAATAGTCTCATGTGACAGCTCAGAACTTGTCCCTGTTAATTTGTTGATCACATATGCGGTTGTTCCTTCCTGACCAAAGGCAATAAGTGAATCATCAAGCATTGCCAAATCGTGTACCGTAGCATCAGAAGGCAAAATTGCAAGAGACTCAGGAGTGATTGTGGTAAATTTTTGTAATTTTTGTAGACTCATTTCAATTTTTGCGGTGAGTTCTCCTTTTTTATCTATCTGTGTATCGGTATCTGTTGGTAAGAGGGCAATAAGCGCTTTTGCTTCATCAAGAAGGGTGAGTGCTTTTTCATCATCTCCATAAATAATGGCTGCATCGGCCGCATCTTGTTTGTTTACCGCAGCAGATATTGTATCGGTATACTCTTTAACAACTTGTGCTTGCTCTTCTTCTACGCGCAAATACCAAATACTGCCACCAAACAAAATAGCAAAAATAAGCGTGATAAAAAACAAAAGCTTACTCAAAAGAGGTAAAGACGTAAATGATAATTGTTTATCAAAAAACCATTGCTTTGTTGCCTGCAATGCGGTGTGCCGGTTGTTTCCATGATTAGAAACAATCACAATAATTCCCACAATAATTCTTCCTATACGAATTCCTACTGCTTTTATCATTCGTAAGAGTAATAATGAAACTCCCACCAATCCTTTTCCAAGAGCAACCAGCATAAGTTGCACAATGGTTAGTTCTTTGTTCTCTGCGACATTTTTTCGAGGACGATAGTTTGATTCAGATTCACTCATGGTTGTTTTTGATTGTTGTATGGTGGGCACTCTTTGCGACATTCTTGTATTCGTATTAAGTTGTGGCATAGCACTTTTGGCTACGCTGGTTCCTCGTGAAGTCTGGATAGGGGGTTCAGAAATTTGTTCTTCTTGAGGACGTTGAAAAAATACCCCACCATATGAAAAGCCAGATTGAAGTGCTTGAAGTGTTTGTTCCAAATAACTTGCGGTATCTTTTGGACTTCGGATGTCTAATTGCTTTGTAATCTGTTTGAGAGAACAGCCATCAACAATGCTTGGAGTTCCCACAAAAAATACATCAGAGTCGCCAATACTTCCTTGTAACATGGTAGAAAATAATTGTTCTTGCATTTCTTCAGGTTCTGACCCATCAAGAATGGCCGCTGATTGGTGAGTGCCATCTTTCTTTTTATGAAAAAGGAATACATACGGCGCACCATGATAACTAAATTGAATACGTTTTTTTTGAATGACCCCCACAACGCAGTCAATCTTTTTTACCCCAGTGACAAGTTGACGTGTTCTTCTATTGGTAGCCTCAAGAATCTCTTCAAAAGAGGCGTCTTCATCACTATAATATTGTGCCTCAATATCATCAATAAGTTCTTGAATAAATTGAATATGAGTAGTTTTTGCGCCATGAAGTTCAATCAATACAAAAAAATACCCTTTCACAAATTCTGGTGGTGTTGTGGGCTCTGTAATATGGAGCAACACATGGGAGCGACTGCGCTTGCCGCCTTCAAGAAAAAATTCGTGTATATCTAGCATAGAAGTCATAACAAATTAGATCAGGTCAGATTGACGTATAGGCAAAAAAGCCATATACTCATAGTATACTATAAAGCCATGCACAAGAACAGTGATATTCCACACAACTGAATACATTTGTGCGTCAGACAAATATTATACGTACTATGCTTGAACATCTTTTTGGTTCACAAACACGATTAAAAGTCTTAAAAGTATTTTTTCGGGATCCGGCTCGAGCCTTTTTTGTTCGAGAGCTTACTCGCGCTCTCGATGTACAAATTAACGCTATCAGAAGAGAACTTTCTCTTCTGGTAAAATCTGGCCTTGTGATAGAGTGTGATACTCCTGGAAATATTAATACAGAAAAAGCAGGGGCTTCACTAAGAAAATATTATAAGCTCAATCCAGATTCAATTTTATACCCAGAAATTCACGCATTGCTTCTTAAAGGACAAATATTGGGTGAGAAAAAATTTGCCAAAGAATTAGCTGAAAAGGCTGGAGATATTTCATTATTATTACTCACAGGAAAATTTACCAGAGAACATAATGTAGCAACCGATTTGCTTTTAGTTGGAACAGCAAAGGAAAAAACAATTACCAATATGATTGCGACGTATGAAAAAGAATTTGGGTTTCAAATACGCTACACAATTATGACAGAAGTAGAATTCGAAGATAGGCGGCATGTGATGGATAAATTTCTATACAGCTTATTTGATGGAGAACACATTATTGTAAAAAACACCCTACTCGATAACGCATAATCTATATGTACGCCATCATCGACCTTTCAGAAAAGGACATCATTGATCTTACCGTATTTAAAGAAGATACGGTTGTTTACGAAAAAAAATATCCCGGACAAAACAGAGAATTGTTGCAAGTAGCAACAGAATTTTTAGAAGAAAACAATATACAAAAACAAGACATCGCCGGAATTGCGGTTATCGTTGGAGAGGGAAGTTTTACGGGAACGAGAATTGCGGTCACAATGGCAAACACCTTTGCTTACGTATTAAACATTCCTCTTATTACGATCACCAAAGACGAAAAGACCGATCGCAACGAAATTATAAAAAAATTACAAGAAAAAACAAAAGGACAATACGTCTCAGCAACGTATAGCGCTGAGCCAAATATTGGGAAAAAATCATAACTATGATTACAGAATATCAGCGGTATCGCATATACGAGATTCTTCCCGGATTAACTATTTGGGCAACACTCGTTGGATGCATTTTCCTTTCGTTTACCAAACCACTGTGGATGATTTATTTTATTATCCTGTTTGATATTTATTGGGTCATAAAAGTACTCAATTTTGCATTCTACCTCATCATCGCGTGGAAACGTATTGCGCAAGTGAGAAACATGGATTGGCAAAAAAGACTCACCGAACAAACACCCGGATGGGAAACAAAAAAACACGTCGTGTTTCTTACGGTATATAATGAAGAATGGATTGTAGTAAAAGATGCTATTGATAGTGTGTGCAAAGCCGCATATGATCCAAGCAAATTCGTTATTGTCATTGCTGGAGAAGAGCGACAAAAATCAAACTATCTTCGCGTATTCAAAAAAACAAAGGAAGAGTTTGCTCATTGTTTTGGTGAAATTATTGGTACCTGTCATCCCTTAGATCTTCCCGGAGAGATTCCTGGGAAAGGGTCAAATTTAAACTATTCAGAACAAGAACTAAAAAAATATATTGATAAAAAAGGATGGAACTATGACGATGTTATTACCACAATTTTCGATATAGACACAATTTGTCACAAAGATTACTTCGCATATCTCACACATATTTACTGCACCCACCCAAATCCAACAAAGAGTTCATACCAGCCAATTGCTTTGTACAACAACAACATGTGGGATTCTCCATCAATTTTACGGATCATGTCATTTGGAACAACCTTTTGGCTCATGACGGCTCTTGCACGGCAAGATGCACTCGTAACATTTTCCTCACATTCCATGAGTTTCACCGCACTAGTAGACGCAGGCTTTCATGAAAAACGAATTGTAAGTGAAGATTCACGGATTTTTTATCAATGTTTTCTGGCCTACGATGGAGACTATCAAGTAACACCATTATATATTCCTGTATCAATGGACACCGTTCGTGATGATAACTGGTGGGTAAGTATAAAAAATCTATATTACCAGCAGCGCCGATGGGCGTGGGGAGTAGAACACGTACCATATCTTATCACCGAATTTAAAAAGAAAGGGAATCGTATTCCTCTGTGGAAAAAAATAAAATGGATTTTTATTGAATGGGAAGGAAAATGGTCATGGTCACTCGCTGCCATTTTACTTGCCATACTTGGGCATTTGCCAAATCTGCTTGCCCCTGAATCAGTCAGACAAAGTGCGTTGTTTTTTAACGCACCTCATCTACTTAGTACCTTACTGTCCATTTCTATGCTCGGACTCCTTTTGTCCGCACTGCTCAGTTTTCCGCTTCTTCCAAAAAAACCAGAGTCACACCCAAAACACATGTACATTATTATGCTGCTGCAATGGGGACTGCTTCCTATATCAATGATTTTTGTTTCAGCTATTCCAGCTATTGACGCGGTCACGCACCTCATGTTTGGAAAATATTTAGGATTTAATACCTCACAAAAAAAACGGAAGCAAACATCATAAATAAAAGACACATATATAATATAGTATATGCAGCGAAACAAGAGAAAAAAAATATATATTTTCCTTGGGATGATATTTTTCCTTCTTTGCATGGGAGTAATAGTATGGACATATCAATTTGTTAAACATATTACTCCTGAACAAATTTTGGAAAATACGTTTATACAAAAACAAATAAAAATTGGCAATACCGAAAAAGGGATAAGCAAAGATATATTTGCACAAGTACCAACATTGCTCGGGTTTGATACACCAAAAACATATTTGTTCCTTTTTTTGAATAATACCGAGTTGCGACCAGGTGGCGGATTTATTGGCTCATATGCCGTCGTACAGTTTGATAGGGGGAACCCTCATATTCTCAAAGTAGAGGGAACGGAAACGTTAGATGGTAATACCCCCGAAGATTGGAAACCAACACCACCTGCACCATTGGCAAAATATCTCGGCGTAGACAGATGGTATTTCCGCGATAGTAATTGGTCGCCAGATTTTGCAAAAAGTAGTGAAAAAACATTAGAATTATATCGGGCTGAAGGAGGATTACTTGCCGATAATATTGACGTGGTTGTTGGTGTCACTCCCAGTGTGTTGGAAGAAGTCATTGGTATCACAGGCCCCCTTACTATCGACGGTATAACCTTTGATAAAGAACATCTTGTTGAAACATTAGAATACGAAGTTGAATTTGGCTATCGTGAACGAGGCATACCACAAAGCAAACGAAAAGACATTATCAGCAAGGTAATGAAAGAAATTTTTACCAAACTCGTAGAGCAGTCAGTAAAAAGTTTAGACCTTGCTAAATATCTGCCCGTAATAACGCACCTCATGGATGAAAAACATATCATCCTCTATGCACAAGACGCTCAACTACAGACGTATCTTCGCAATGAATCATGGACAGGAGAAACGCCAACACAAATTGAAGGAGATTACCTGCAATGGGTAGATGCAAACCTTGCTGCACTCAAAACAGACCATGCAATGAAACGATCCTTGAATTATCATCTTGAAAAGCAAGAACAAGGAACCTATCTTGCCTCTGCAACGATGAATTATACCCATACTGGCGTATTTGACTGGCGCACCTCTCGATACCTCACATACGCCCGCGTATTTGTTCCACCAGGAGCTCGTATATCTTCCGCAATAATAAAAAATGGGGAGAAAACAACAATTATAAACGCTTCTCAAATCGATCAGGGAGAGGAGCTTGGCAAAAAATGGTTTGGTACCTATTACGCATTAGAGCCTGGACAGCAAGGAAGCCTTACCTTCATATATACGCTTCCTTCAACCATTGCGACAATAGGAGAAAATGGCCCATATACACTATTGATACAAAAACAATTAGGAACTACAGCCAACGGTTTGACGCTCAATCTCCTTTTTGATAAAAATATTGTAGGTGCTGAACCTTCCGAAGAACAAGAAGAATGGGGAAATACCACATATACCGTTGATACGGATCTTACCGTTGATAGAAAATTTACCATACAATTTTAATCAGTGATCAGGAAACACTGAACAGCATGTCTAAATAGCTATTGGATACTGTTCATCAAGTACTGTTCACTGCTCACTGACTATGCTTATCAAAAAAATAGCGATTGACCTCGGTACCACAAATGTCCTTGTCCACGTCCCAAAACGTGGCATTGTTATCAATGAACCCTCTGTTGTTGCGATGTCAAAAGCTGACAGAAAAGTGCTTGCTGTTGGCGCCGAAGCAAAAGACATGATTGGAAGAACGCCAGATACCATTATTGCCGAACGACCACTTAAAGATGGTGTTATTGCCAATTACCGAACAACAGAAGCAATGCTCCGCTATTTTATCAATAAAGCGCTCGGAGGAATTAGACTCTTTCGTCCAGAAGTAATGGTGGCTGTGCCTGCTGGTATTACTTCTACAGAACGACGTGCCGTTGTTGATGCCGCCAGAGCTGCTGGTGCCAGAGCCGCATACATTATTAAAGAACCTATTGTTGCCGCTATTGGTGCAGATATTCCCATTGGTTCTGCGTCTGGGCATATGATTATTGATATTGGTGGAGGAACAGCAGAAATAGCCGTCATTTCATTGGGAGGAATTGTTTCCTGCGGATCCGTTCGTATTGGAGGTACACGCTTCGACAGTTCCATCGCCGATTATATTCGTCGCAAATACAGTCTTGCCGTGGGAGATAGAACTGCAGAAGAAATAAAAATCCATGTAGGCTCAGCCATGTTTATGGATAAACCATTGGAAATGGAAGTTAAAGGAAGAGACATGATTACCGGTCTTCCAAAAACAATCATCGTCAACGCAGACGATACAACAGAAGCACTACAACGAGATATGGAAGGACTTATTGAAGCGGTGAAAAATGTTCTCCATAAAACTCCTCCAGAACTTTCTGCCGATGTAATGGAAAAAGGAATTATTATGTCTGGTGGCTCAAGTCAATTACGGAATTTAGACGAACTCATCGCCCAAGCAACTGGAGTTGCGTGCTATCTTGCAGACGAGCCACTGCTTTGTGTTGCCAAAGGCACAGGCATAGCGCTCGAAAATATCGACAGTTATAAACGAAGTATCCTTGCAACAAAATAAACTTTTTTCATCTCTCATTACGTAATTACAGTATGGAGGTTAACTACATGGCACGAGCACTTGAAGCGGCAAAACGGGGGATTGGATTTACCGCACCTAATCCGTGTGTCGGGGCAATATTAGTAAAAGATGGAATAATTATTGGTGAAGGGTGGCACAAAAGAGTAGGAAACAGCCATGCAGAAGCAATGGCCATAGAGAATGCAAAAGAACAACAGCATTCAATAAAAGGTTCCACATTGTATGTTACTCTTGAACCGTGTTGTCAATACGGGCGAACACCCCCCTGCACAAATACCATTGCCAGACATGGCATAAAAAAAGTCGTCATTGGAAGCATTGATACCTTTTGGCGGATACATAAAGAGGGGATTAAACAACTTCGTCAATTAGGAGTAGAAGTGGAACTAATGTCCAAACGAGATACATTGTACAAAAGTATTATTGCGCTCAATCAACCGTTTTTGAAATGGGCAAGTGTTGGTCTTCCGTACGTTGTTATGAAACACTCTGCATCATTCAGTAAAAACACCGTTATAAAAGATGATGATAGTATCCGCACCGTGCACTACAAGAAGGTACAAAAAGATGAAGACTATGAACTAAATATTTCCGATGCCGTACTTGTTGATTGGCAATATGTTCAAGTCAGAGATCCAGTGTTTCAACCAAATGGGTATTATCGATACAAAAAAGTACTTCGCGTAATTCTTGATCCAGAATTGAATTGTGATATTGATAAACAAGTATTTCGTGATGGAAATGTGCTCGTTGTGCACACCACCAAAGCCCCAGCTTCACGGGTACATCTCTACCATGAAGCAGGTATTCCCTGTTTTGCATTTGAAACAAGTGACATGCAAATAAAAAAATTGCTCCAATATCTTGGAAAGAAAAAGATTACCCGATTACTAGTAGAAGGAGGAAACGACATTTATCAATTATTTGCTGATGAAGCCCTATATGATCCTATCATTATCGATAGTGTGTTATGGTACATTACTCCCGTAGATGAAGATAATGAAAATCCCAAGCATATTGTGCTTCCTTCTGGCGGTGTTGGTCGTGTATCCATGGTGGATGAAAAGCTTGATATAAAATCTGCAACATCACAACAAATAGGGAAAACACTCAAATATATTGGTCGCGTAAATATTTATTAATATGCGTATCGGCATCGATGCTTCACGAGCAAACAATCAACAAAAAACAGGAGTGGAATGGTATGCCTTTCATGTTATTGAAGAATTAAAAAAACTGATCCCCAGTACACATGAAGTGGTGTTGTATACAAAAACGCCACTCACCGGGACGCTCGCGGCACTTCCCACACATTGGTCACAAAAAGTACTCAGCTGGCCACCACAACGATTGTGGACACAGTGTCGTTTAAGTATAGAAATGCTCTGTAATCCTCCTGATGTTTTGTGGATTCCTGCACACGTACCACCACTCATCCATCCAAAAAAAACCATCATGACACTCCATGATGTTGCCGCAATAAAATTTCCCCAAAGTTATAATTGGTTTGAAAGATGGTATACCACATGGTCTGCAAACTATGCGCTCACCCATATTGATACCATTATTACCCCCAGCGAATGTACCAAACAAGAACTCCTCACCATAAATAATAACCCACAGGCAAACATCACCGTTATTCATAACGGCTACAATAACTCGATGGCATCGCGCTCAAATAACGATACCAGCGCAACAACAATACGTACCAAATACGTCATTATTACACCCTATTTTCTGACGATCAGCCGATTGGAAGAAAAGAAAAATACGGTTCGAATTATTCACGCATTTACTCAATTTCGAGCACAACACAAAGAGGAAACATATCAACTGGTGCTCGTTGGAAAGCCTGGCCACGGATACGAGAAGGTCATGGCCGCAATAGACACCTCACCATACAAAAAAGATATTATTACACCAGGATGGGTTGAACAAGCCGACCTACCAGCCATATGTTCACAAGCACAAGCATTCGTATACCCAAGTTTGTATGAAGGCTTTGGTATTCCTATTCTGGAAGCTTTTGCTGCTGGTATTCCTGTAATCACCTCAAAGCATACCAGCACCGAAGAAATTGCCAACGGTGCCGCACTCCTTGTGGATCCATTAGAAACAAAAGAAATAGCGAATGCAATGGAGCACATAATAACAGACACCGCACACACGAAAGAACTCATAAAAAAAGGAACGAACAGAGTTGCTCAATTTTCTTGGCAGGCGTGTGCCAAACAAACAGCCGCAGTACTCATTGGCGAGGAAAAATAAAAGATGGTAGGATATTGTTATTATGAACAACACACATACCTTTATTGGAAATCAACGATTATTTTCTCTACTCAAACAACGAAAAGAACAAGAGAACGGAAATCATGCCTACTGTCTTGTTGGGCAAGAACATTGTGGAAAAACAACAATGGTCATGCATCTTGCTGCGTATTTTTTAGAGACAACAATACAAAAAGTGCCAGTACATCCCGATTTTTTGCATCTTACACAAGAGATAAATGTCAAAACAAAGAAAACCAAAAAACATATTGATGTTGAACAAATACGGTCAGCAAAACACATTGTAAATACCAAACCATTTGTAGGGAAATATCGCATTGTCTTTATTGAGTCAGCCGAGCGCATGAATACAAACGCAGCAAATGCCCTGTTAAAAACACTCGAAGAACCTGCCTCAGGAAACCTTATATTCCTCACCACAAAAAATAATGAAGCGCTCACACAAACCATTCTTTCACGTTGTCAAACATATCACCTCACCCAAACTCCAACTCTCGACATCGCTAATCATCTCAATTCAGTCTATGGCGTAGATCAAGACATCGCCATGCAAAAGGCAAAGGAAAGTCGGGGACTCCCAGGTCTTGCCATAAACTGGGCAAGAGATGACGATGCCTATACAACCTATAAAAAATATATTACTCAATTCCATGCGCTTGCCGGAGAACCATTTTTTCAAAAAATAAAAGACACGGAAGAACTCTTTGGAGACAAAACAGATCATATCAAAGATCGGCAAAGACTCGTCACCATTTTAGAATATTGGCAGCTCGTATTACACGACTACGCACAAACACTCAGCAAAAAATCCACGAGCAATATCTATAACCTTACACCACATAAAGATTGGACCTATACCGCAATAGGGGATGTTTATGATAGAATAGAACAAGCAAAGAAATTATTACATAAAAATATTCATCCACGTCTTCTTATAGAGACAATACTTTTAACCATTCCTTAAACACATATGACCACGCGACATTTTTTAAAATTTAGTATTGCCTGTTTGTCCTTTGTGTTCATGGGAGCAAGCTGCATTTCATTCAATAATAGTGGAAGTGCAAACTCAGTAAGTGGTGATGCTGGTATGTTTGTTTCAACAGATAAAGGAGAAAATTGGCAAAAAATATCTACCGCACCAACAGTAAATGGTATTGTTGATGTATCAGGAGTCAGCGTGTATAGACTTGTGTCCGATCCACAAGATCCAGCGGCATTGTACTGGGCATCTCGCTCCGCTGGGTTACTCTTCAGTTATGACAAAGGAAAAAGTTGGCAACGAGCTGCCGTGCCACTCAATGAAGGATTTATCTTTGGTGTGGTAGTACATCCCACAGATAAATGTACTCTGTATGCAACAAACGGTGGATTTTTATACAAGACAACTGATTGTAGTAGATCCTGGACAGAAGTGTATCGTGAAGCAAAAACAGATGTAAAAATTACCGGCGTTACTATTCATAATTTTGCGCCATACGAAATTATTGCCGCTCAAGATAACGGAACTATTTTGAAAAGTATCGATGGTGGAAAAAGCTGGCAAGTAACCAAGCGGTTTAAAGAAAAAGGCCTCAGACACATTATCAGCAATCCATTGCAAGAAGGAGTGATTTATGCCGCATTTGATAAAAAAGGTCTGGCAAAATCAACCGATACAGGAGAAACCTGGGAATTCATGAACGACGGGTTAGAAAAATTTTCCAAAGCAAAAGAGTTTAGAAGAATGAGTTTACATCCATTCAAAGCAAATGTTGTGTATTGGATATCCGATTATGGGATTCTTCTCTCAGAGGATGGGGGAGTGAGTTGGCAAGAAATTTCACTTATCACGTCACCAGGGAGCGCAAAAATATATGGATTCGCCGTAAATCCAAATAATGATGATGAATTATTTTACACCGCTACCATAGAAAATCGCTCAACCCTGTATAAAACAGTAGATGGAGGAACAACCTGGATCACCAAACGATTGCCAAGCGGACAAATTCCTACCGCTCTTTATATGGAACCAGAAAATGAATTACTCTACCTAGGCTTTACAATAGCCCCTAGTCAATGATAGGATCACCACATAAAGAATCTTGAACTAAGAACTCATTATCGTATGACAATTATCAACGAAAACAAAGAACAATTCCAAAAAGCAATTGAATTTCTCAAACAAGACATTTCTGTCCTTCGAACAGGTCGGGCTACCCCTGCCATTGTAGAAGACATTACAGTTGAAGCATATGGGTCAAGACAAGCACTAAAAGCACTTGCCTCAATTAGTGTGGCAGATGCAAAAACGCTCACGGTTGATCCGTGGGATAAATCACTCATGCAAGCAGTAGAACAAGCAATCCGTAATTCAGAAATCGGAATTAATCCCGTAAATGACGGTAAACTTATTAGACTCCCATTGCCAGATCTTACCGCAGACAGACGTCAAGAACTCATTAAAGTACTTCACCAAAAGTTAGAACATGCCCGAATTGCCATCCGAAAAATACGTGAAGAAGTTCGTGGAAAAATTGATGTTGCCGAAAAAAACAAAGAAATAAGTGAAGATGAAAAATATGGATTTCATGAGGATCTTGAAAAACTTGTCAAAGAACATAACGAACAAATCAAGCAAATAGGAGAAGATAAAGAAAAAGAAATTACCACCATATAGCACAGAACACTATTCGCATATGCGCGCAATCCTCCAGCGAGTTTCACAAGCAAGTGTCACGGTAGAAAAAAACACCGTAGGAAGTATCTCCCGCGGTGTCTTAGTTTTACTCGGTATTGCCCCAGAAGATACACACGCACAAGCAGATTGGCTTGTTGAAAAAATAAGTAAGCTCAGAATTTTTGAAGATGAAGAAGGAAAAATGAATCGTAGTCTTGAAGATATCGTTGGGGAAGTCCTCGTCGTGTCTCAGTTTACTCTGTATGGTGACTGTAAAAAAGGAACTAAACCGAGTTATACAGGAGCTGCTCATCCTGATATTGCCGAACCAGTATACAACTATATTTGTGAGGCCTTTCAAAAAAAAGGAATTCCCACTGCCACAGGGGTATTTGGCGCCCACATGCATGTGTCTCTTATAAATGATGGTCCTGTAACGTTACTAATAGATAAAGACAACACGGACATTGTTGCTTGACAGAGCAATAAAACAGGGTATACTTACCATATTGACAACGACCCGCCTTGGAAAGCGGAGAGTCAATAGACAATATATCAAGCCGTCCTGAAGCACTATCAGGAAACTTGGGTGGAACCGTCCAGCAGCTCAAAAGCAGCCGGACCCCAAGATCTCTACCAAGAGGTCTTTTATTTATTTCAAAATAAAAACGGTCATCGTTAATCCACATATTTTATGCAAACAAAAAACATTCAAGATATTGTTTCCCTCTCCAAACGTCGTGGATTTATTTATCCTGGTTCAGAGATATATGGGGGATTTGCCAACTCATACACATATGGGCCATACGGAGTCGAGCTCAAAAATAACATCAAACAGCTTTGGTGGAAAACATTTATCCAAAATAGACAAGACGTCGTTGGTATAGACGGAGACATTATCCTTCACCCAAAAACATGGGAAGCTAGTGGACATGTTGGGGGATTTAATGATCTTATGGTGGAATGTACAGAAACACATCAGCGTTTTCGCGCCGATCATCTCATTGAAGAACAGCTTGGTATCGATATTGAAGGATGGGATCTTGATAAAGTAGACGCCTTAATAAAAGAAAAAGAAGTTATTTCTCCTGCTACCAAAAAACCAACCCTCGGTCCTGTTAAATATTTCAACCTCATGTTCCAAACCGAAATGGCAAAAACAGGAGAAGGACAAACTGCCTACTTGCGACCAGAAACTGCACAAGCAATTTTTCTTGAGTTCAAAAATGTCCTCGATAGCACCCGAGTACAAATTCCATTTGGAATCGGACAAATTGGAAAAGCATTTCGTAATGAAATCACACCGGGGAATTTTATTTTTCGTCGGCTCGAATTTGAACAAATGGAAATTGAATATTTTATTAAAGAAGAACACTGGAAAGAGGTATTTGAATCGTGGCTAACAGATATGAAAACGTGGTGCTATACCATTGGCCTCTCAACAAATCATATTCATGAGTATGAACATCCACAAGAAAAATTATCACACTATTCAAAGAGAACCGTTGATCTTGAATATGATTTCCCATTTGGAAAAAAAGAACTCTACGGATTAGCATACCGCACAGATTTTGACCTCAAACAGCATCAAGAACACAGTGGACAAAAATTAGTCTACCGTGATCCACAAACAAATGAAGTGTATACCCCACATGTTATTGAACCAACATTTGGTCTTGATAGAACGGTGCTTGCTGTGTTAAACGAAGCCTACGAAGAAGAACAACTTGATGGAGAAGATACGCGAGTTGTCCTTCGGTTAAAACCATCCCTTGCCCCTGTGAAAATTGCTATTCTTCCGCTCATCAAAAAAGAAGGGCTTCCAGAAATTGCTAAAGATATTTATCACACAGTGCAACTTTTTGGAAATTGCGAATACGATGAATCCAGAAGTATAGGAAAACGCTATCGTCGACAAGATGAAATTGGTACACCATACTGCGTTACCATTGACCACGATACCAAAGAAGACAATGCCGTCACCGTACGCGATCGCGACACCATGAAACAAGAACGAATAAAGATAGAAACGTTAGTTTCATACTTTCAAGAAAAATTAAATTAACAAGAGGGTGCAGCATGCCCCATGTGACATCTTTCATAAAAACTATGTTCGAATCATACAAACTCAAAAACAACGCAACCGTTATTCTCGTCCCACAAAAAGACACCAAATCAGTAACCACCTTGGTAATGTATCCCGTTGGATCACGGTATGAAACAGAATCTTTGCGAGGAGCCTCACATTACGTTGAACACCTTATGTTCAAAGGAACAAAAAAACGAGAAAATACCCTTGCACTTACCAGAGAAATAGATAGACTTGGTGCCGAATACAACGCATTTACTGGAAAAGAGTACACAGGCTATTATATAAAAACAGATGCCACCTATACCGAAACATCATTCGACATTCTTTCCGACATGCTTTTCAATTCAACTTTTGACCCCACCGAAATGGAACGAGAAAAAACGGTTATCGTTGAAGAAATTCGCATGTACAACGACAATCCACTCATGAACATTGAAAATATTTTTGAAGAGCTCATGTTTGAAGGATCTCCACTTGGATTAGATATCGCAGGAACCGAACAACATGTGCGTGATTACAAACGGGATGACGTTATTGCATATAAAGATAAACACTATCAACCACAACACATGATCATCGTGGTGGCAGGAGCCATTACGCAAAAAACAGAAGAACTTCTCAATACGTACTTTGGAGAACAACAAAATACGCAAGAAAAAGAAGATGCATTTCTTCCTGCATCATGTGGACCAACACAAAAAGAAAAACGAATTTCCGTACAAAAAAAAGCAACAGATCAAGTACAAATGATGCTTGGTTATCCAGGATTTAAATACAAAGATGTAGAAAAAAATGCCATTGCCACCGTGATGAGTACCATACTCGGTGGATCAATGAGCTCTCGGTTATTTATCCAAATTCGTGAACGACGTGGACTTGCCTACATGGTACGAAGTGGCATGGAAAATTTTCATGATAGTGGGTACGCATACATCCGTATTGGACTTGAGGCAAAAAATATTAACGATGCTATCGCCGTTACCAAAGAAGAAATACAAAAAATTATTGATAACGGAGTAACTGAAGAAGAACTCAAAGACGCAAAAACACATCTGCACGGTGCTATTACGCTATCACTAGAAGATTCAAGTACGCAGGCAAACTGGTATGCCCATCAAGCCATTTTTATGGACAAACTAAGTACCCCGGAAGAAAAACTAGAACGAATAAACACTGTCACAAACGAACAAATAAAACAGCTTGCAAAAGAAATATTCAATAATGAACAGTTGCGAGTTGCAATCATTGGAAATGTTGAAAAAAATGACATCGTATTCTAACATAGGAAAAGAACGCCATAGTATACATTATGTACTATAATAGTAACCTATATATATGAATTATATCTTTGCAAACTGGAAAATGTATCTTGATTTTGATGAAACAATGATTCTTGCTCATCAAATAATTCCTAAGGTAGCTGCGTTGAACAACACCACGGTAGCCATTTTTCCAAACACACTTGCTATTTCAGAAATGATAAAAGCCACACAAGATACCAACATCGCTATTGGTGCACAAACGATTAATTGGGTAGAAAAAGGCGCATACACCGGAGCCGTGTCCGCACATCTCGTAAAAGAAATTGGGTGTCAGTACGCACTAGTGGGACATTCAGAACGAAGATATATCTTTGGTGAAACAAACGAAGATATTAGAAAAAAAATAGCGGCCTGTCTTGATGAAGGAATAACTCCCGTACTTTGTGTTGGAGAAACACAAGAAGATAAAGATAACGGAAAAGAAGAATACCGTATAAAAAAACAGCTCAAAAAAGCATTAGAAGGATTAGAAATAACAAAAGAATGTATCATTGCGTATGAACCCGTATGGGCTGTAGGCACGGGAAATGAATGTGATCCAGAACTCGCCGAAGAAAAAAGTCGCATGATACGAACAGAAGTTGCGCAGTATACTAAGGCCCCTGTTCGTGTACTTTATGGCGGTAGTGTCGATGCAAGCAATGTGGTATCATACATAGTACGTTCTCATATTGATGGCGTATTAATTGGAAGTGCCTCTGCAAAAGAAAAAACCTGCACCAACATCATCAACGCACTTACCGTATAATAAAAAAATTCCGTATTATCTATGGCTAGTATTATCCCGTTTATCATCATGATTGTATCGCTTACCACGATCATTATTGTGGTGGTCAAAAAATTTCCACAACTATCATTGCTTGATGTAGACAATATGCCAGAAGTAAAAGCAAGCAAAAAGAAAAAGGAATATATAAAACGTCGAGTAAACAAGCAAGCCGAAAAACAAAAGAAAGAATGGGAGAAAAAAGCAGAACCGTACGTACAAAAGGCAAAAAATGTTCAGCTAAAATTTAGAAAATACGTGGGAAAAGTAGAAAAAAACATTATAAAAAAACAAGAACAGAAAAAACAAGAAGAACCAAAAGAAAAACAAGAAAAACGACAAACCTCGGTAGATAATGCCTATCAACATGGTACCCACGCATTAGAACAACAGCAATTTGATCAAGCAGAAAAACAATTCATCAAAGCCATTAGTCAAGATCCAAAGAATATTGATGCGTATCTTGGACTTGCCGAAGTATATACCAATCTCAATCAATTGAATGAAGCCGAGCAAACGTATCAACACATATTGAAACTTGATGCTAATGATGATAGAACAATGATGAAATTTGGTGAACTCTTAGAAAAAAAGGGAGAAAAAGAACAAGCAGTAAATTGGTATCAAAAGGCAGTAATTATCAACCCAAACATTTCAAGTCGTTTTGCCAAAATAGCTACGGTATTACACGATATCAAGCAATATGACACCGCACTTGAAGCAATCTCACAAGCAGTTGAACTTGAGCCACAAAATCCTAAATATCTTGATAATCTTATAGAAATTAGTATAATGGCCAAGGAAAAAGATATGGCCCAAGAAGGATACGAACAGCTAAGAGGGACAAATCCAGATAATCAAAAACTACGCGTATTCAAACAACGTATAGATGAAATGGAATAAGGAAAGATCCACAGGATAACCCCTTTGACACACAAAGGAAAAGATAGTATGATGGGCGCACGCGAAAAATGCGTATGGAGCTTCTACGCCACCTTAGCTCAGTTGGTAGAGCATCGGTTTTGTAAACCGCAGGTCCGGGGTTCGAATCCCCGAGGTGGCTCTTGTGATAATTGACCTTGTATAGTTTTAAACAGTCATAAAAAAATCTAAAAGAGGTCAATAGTCAAAGGTAAATTGTTAAATTGGGTCGATACCAAAGCGGTCAACTGGGGCGGACTGTAAATCCGCTGGCTCTGCCTTCGAAGGTTCGAATCCTTCTCGGCCCACAAATAGACAAACACATCAAAGAAAAGAACAGCCTGGAACAAGGGTAAATTGTATCTATAAAAAAGAAACAATACTCGGTTCCAGGTTTTTTTATCTAAACATATTCCTATGAACCAACAGGGAAAAGATGCTTTTCTCAATAAGGCGTCAGTTGCACTTGCACAGACAATTGCAAGAATTGGTGCTTCTCTTAAAAAAACGAGAAAACAAAATCAGCACATCCGTACTGAGCTCCCAAAAGTAAACGAAGATGATAAAATTGTTCAACAAAAAATGCTTGAGCATGGGGTGCAACGTGAACGAGAGTTAGAAGTGCTTGAACCAGCACCATATTTTTTTCATTGCCATGTTGATTTTGATAATACACAAAATGAAGATTTGTACTTTGGAAAATTTTCATTTACAGAAGAAAACATTTATTCGTGGGTGACCCCAGTATCATCCATGCGGTTTGAAAAACCAGGAAAAATTTCTTACCAAACACAAGACGGGAAAAAAAGAACAGGTATTCTTAAGAAAAAAGATCAATACATGATTTCACAGGGAAAAATTGTATTTCTTGCAACAGAATCACTCGAGCAGGGGAGAGAGCTGGTATACCAATCGTATTTTTCAAATCAAAAGAAAGATTTTGCTTTACCAGAAATTGTGGCACAAATGGAAAAAGCACAAGATACCGTTATTCGTGCCAATCATAGAGGACCATTGCTTATTTCAGGACCTGCTGGATCAGGAAAAACAACGCTTGCCTTGCATCGTGTTGCCTATCTGTGCCAATCACCAGACGTATCTGACCAGTTTCATCCCAACGCTATAATAGTATTTGTTCAAGATAGTGGGACACAAGAATATTTTTCACAATTATTACCACAACTTGGCATAAAAGGAGTTACCATTACCACCTTTGCCACATGGGCAATGAATGTCCTTGGTATAAGTGGGTATACGTATCAGTTTCGTGTTGGGAAAACCCCCGCTCAAAAAGATATATATGAATTCAAAAAAAGGGAAGCAATGAAACAACTCCCAAATAGTGTATTCGAAAAGAATATTTATCATACCCTTGCCAACATATATCATCACGTATTTTCAGAGGAAGAACAAACAGTATGGCAGCAGCAAAAAGAACAAAAAGTACTTGATAGATTTGATCTCACCATATTGATTCTTTTATACAAAAAACAACATGGAACACTCACGCTCATGCAAGAATACTATCAGATGAGCAAAAAAGGAGCTGCCAAGAAAAAAATAGGAAGATTTCCCATAACCTATTCCCTCATGATTTTTGATGAATTTCAAAATTATCTCCCAGAACAAATTCAACTTGCCAAAAGTACACTGGATGAAACAAATAATGCCGTCATGTACGTCGGAGACATGGCCCAACAAACACAAATAGGAACTATCCAACACTGGCAAGAAGCCAAAGAACAAATAAGCACTGACAGAAAAGTTATCCTCCAAAAAGTGTATCGGAATACAAAAAATATTCTCGAATATATTAACTCACTTGGATACATTATAGACATCGCCAACAATCTTCGTGAAGGAGAAGCGGTAAAAGAAAAAATATGTACAACAATACAAGAAGAAATAGCCTACGTGCAAGAAGTAGCAAATACGTGCACAGGAAGCCTGGGAGTATTAGCCAAAGAAAAAGAATACCTCAATGCATTCTTTCATATAAACAAAAAGACCAATAAAAATATTCGTCTCATGAGTATGCACGAGGCACAAGGAGTAGAATTTGATACCGTCTGTATTGTAGGAATTTCAGAACACATGTTTTACCTTCCATATGAAAAACAGAGCTATCGTGAAGAAAAACAGAGAATTCACAAAGATTTGCTCTATGTTGCACTTACTCGCGCGATGAATTCTTTACATGTCTTGGGAAGTGTCCCATTACATACGGTGATACAAAAAGAACAGGATAAAAAATAAGTTATCATTTTTTCTTCTTATCTAATCGGTCAATACGCAGCGCCTTAAATCCAAAGTATACAACCGCTGCAACCAAAATAAAATCAATCAATGTTGATAAAAAGTTCCCATACTTAATTGAGGCATAAGACATAGACTTTAATCCCTCGGTTGATCCAAGAATCAACCCAATAACAGGTTGAACAAGATCAGTCACAAAAGACGATACCAGCTTGCTTACCGCTCCACCAAGAATAAACCCAATAGCAAGCCCCACCACACCCTGTTCACGAACAAAGTCAATAAACCCAGTAGCAACAGAAAGATGTTTCATAAGGAATTTATAAAATTAAATGTATGTTAACGTTAGTATAGGGATTGTAACTAAATTATTCAAGACAAACGTGAAACTTCCGTGCGCACACCAAAGCATACAAAATAAGATCCTCTTATCCACGATAGCTATAAAAATCTGATAAATAGTGTGATATACTTTAAAATAAGTATTTGTGGGTAAATGAGAGTAACAAAAAATGATCTCACACAAATACAACAAATTTCGTATTTCTATGCAATCTCGACGAGAACAACCAAATCCACCACCACAAGAAGATAATAACCACACAACAGTAGATGAAGTAATCCCTCTTAGTGATACTGATATACGGATAAATGAGGGAATACCAACTGAAATAGTAACCTCAGTTGAAGAAATTTCATTAGTCCCTGGTGATTTGGAACTCGTTGATTCAATGGCAGGAAAGACGGGCACCGCAATGACGAACGTACACAGAATAGTCCCAGATGCTCACACCGTACGTGCCGATGTCCCTATTATCGATAAGAAGAATGGTCCTCCACCAATTCCCCAAAAAGGGATTGAACAGGCGATAATCATACGTGAAAATCAAACACGGCCACTCGATGCGAGATCTCTTGAACATGATGTTGTTATTGGAGATAAACTTATATTAGAGAATGGCAGTGTTATCACTTTAGCCCCCAAATCCATTATAGGAAGTGGAGCTTTTGGTAGGGTATTTTTAATTGATAATAATGGAAAAGAAGAAGTTGTAAAAAAAGTGGAATTTCAAGGAGAAGATCCTGTACATAGATGGGTTGTTAATAATGAAATGAGGGCATTAAAACGAGTGGAGGGTATTGATGGAATTGCTGAGGTAAGAGGATTTTCATATGCATCAGCAACTCCTGATACTCCGTTTAATCAAGCAGAAGCTGTATTCTTCAGAATGGAATACGCAGGTCCAACGCTTGGAAAAGGTGGATTACAAGCTGAAATAGAAAGACTCACTCAAGAATATTTTTCAGAAACGCTTGAAGAAGTAGAAAATAATCGAAAAGAAATTGATGTACTCAAAGGACAAATAGGTCAAATAGAACAGCAGTTATTTTCATCAGAAATTCAATCGTTATCTGAATCAGAAGAACAAGAATTAAGAAGAAAATTTGTCTTCCTCAAAACAGATTTAATTATTCTTGAACGAAAACAAGCGGCTACAAAAGCAAATCAAAAAGAAAAAAACGGGCTTATTCGCGAACGAGGTATCGTGACAGAACGATTTGAGAACATACGACCTGCTGTTGACGCAATGCATAAAATGCACGAAAGAGGGATAGTCCACAAAGACATAAAGGATGTAAATATTACAATGGGGACAGAAAACGTTGATGCCAAATTAATTGATTTGGGTCTTGCTACAGAAGAAGGAAAAAAAATTACGATGCAGTCGGGAACTCCTGGATTTATGGCTCCAGAAGAGCATTTTGTAATGATGTCAAAAGATCTCAAGGTAGAATTTTTTCATCATCGATCAGAAGATATTTTTTCCATGATGCGAACAATGCTACAGGTATACACAGATGCTCATGAAATGCCCAGATTTCCTGAAATATCTGATTTATTTAAACGCTATCCATCTCCAGACAAGCAGCAGGCAGGTTATCAGTACTTTTTAGAAAAAACATTGGGCAGCATAACAACAGATACCGGTGACCGTTTACTCCCAGATTCATTTTTTCGATCACAAAATTGTGGGGATCCTAACCAAAAAATAACGAATATTACCGATCCTGAAAAAGAATTTTATCAACTACGATTGGCACCAGATCGTAGAGTAGCGATTCAGACCGTAGATAACTACCATGAAAAAGGAGTCATTACTGATGAAGAATACAAAGCACTCTACGATGATTTGTGGAAAGATGAAGGAAATGAGGCATTTGACGATATGATTGCCACCATTTCACAAATAACCGAAACAGAAGAAGACCGTTTTCGAGAAGCAATGGAACTAGCCACAAGCCGTTCCGATGAAATAATTCAAGAATTTGAGCAGTGGTACGATGCTCATCACTCAACTCAACAACAAGCCGCATAGAGGGAAGGCTTGACAAATTCATAAAAACCCGCTAGGATCATATGTCAACTCAAGACACAACCACCCAAAACACAACCACCCAAAACACAACCACCCAAAACACAACCACCCAAAACCAAGGAGCCGTCATGGAGGAGAGCGTCGTCAGAAATGTCGTCAGCCAAGCACTCCAAGACACCGCTTGGAGAATAACAAACATCAGCAGTGAAAGTCTGGAACTTTCTTATCCACAAATCCCGACTCTTCGGGAAGTGGGGGGAAAGAATGATTACCCAGATTTTAAAATAAAAGTGAGGCTCTGCCCAACAGATCCTCGCAATAATGAAAGAGTCTTGCTTCGCCCGGACGGGTATGCGCTGTTCTGGATTCAAATCCCAGAGCATCCAAATCCGTTCATGGGGGTGATCCCCATGGGGGAAAACAGGCTTGGCGCGGACGAACTCGTCCGCGCGATCAACGCGTTGAAGTAATTCTCCAAGGAAAAAACAGGGCAACATCAATATCCTTTTGATGATGCTGTTGCCCTGTTCCTCTCTCACTAATAACAAAACCGGCATTTTTGCCGGTTTTTTTATTGAGATAATTATTGTTCATGATACCTATAAAAATTACATAAACAGCGATATACCTGAAACAGGTATTTGTAGGAACGTTAGAATAGAAGATGAAAAGGAGGCATAAGGTACAAAAACGTCGGCTTTTTTTAAAGAATTTGATCAAGAATGTT
>CAZEYK010000011.1:0-29330 GCA_964516055.1 uncultured Gammaproteobacteria bacterium | reverse complement strand
TGGGAGCAAAACAGAGTGAACAAAGCCAAAAGCTCTGTTTTTTCTTTTCATTTAGCTAAATAGTACAGTACGTAAGTACATATACTCCAAATATGTAATTTTGCTAAGTTAAGTCATTTTTAATCTCTCTTGACTTAATACTCTCGATGGGGTTCGAACCCAATTATGCTGAAGCACTGATTGACTGTACACGCATTTCTACAAGTGGTAACATATACACATGTTTTCTTCACTAAAACAATTCATTGCCACAAGTCTGTTAGTCGTTCTGATTTTTTCTTGTTCAGGACTTAGTTTTGGTATGATCGGACAGGGGCTTATGCAAATGGATGGTGCAGAACATGAATTAAAAACAATGCATGACTGCTGCGGTATTACAGACGCAGACCAAACAGAAAATTCTGCTGCTACGGGGATTCATCATCATACGCCGACGGTTGTGACGTTATCATTTCTTGAATTGCTTATAGTTCTGCTTATAATATTTGTTGCTGTTGCTTGGCCAGAACCGATACGAAAAGTTGTTTCTACACGATTCCAGTTGTATGCACGGATGTGGCTAGAGAGATGGTCGTACTTTGCATTGTATTTAAAACAACTATTTTCTAGAGGGATTATCCACCCAAAATTTTGGTAGTCTATCGTAAAATAAATATGTTTTTTGTTTGCATACTTTTTTTAATCCACAATATTTATACGTATGAACGAAAAAAAATCATTATTCGATATACTCCCATCTAATCAAATTTTTGCATTGGGAGTAGTAGCATTCTTCAGTATTACCAGTATTGGATTTTTCGTGCTGCTATTTAAGTACGTCCTATAATCTATGAAAAAAGAACAATATCCAATAGTAGGAATGCACTGTGCATCCTGCAAAAAACTTATTGAAAAAATGGTCGGTAAGCTAGATGGAATTGAGGAAGTCAACGTGAACTACGCAAGCGAAATTATGGCCATCTCATATGATGAGACCAAAGTATCTCTTGAGGAAATCGGGGCAGTCGTAAAGAGTGCGGGCGGTTATGAACTTATTGCAGGAACACTTGCCTCAACACCAGAAGTCGCAAAAATGAAACATGACATGAGTAGTAATCATAAGAATCATGCAACAGCTCTTAAAAAAGAGGAATATCAAAAACTCAAAAAAATAGTGTCATGGGTGGGTATAGGAAGCATTCCATTTGTGTTTCTCATGGTAGTGCATGGGCTTGCCTCACTCGGTGTACTCTCGATGATGCATGCTCCGTTTGGCTTCCTAGAATTTAGTGGAAGCAAATACACAATAAATTTGCTATTTCTACTGCAATTCCTTATCGCGACACCAATATTGTTTATTGGGGGAAAGCAGTTTTATGTGAGTACTTGGCGTGCCCTAAAAGTACGAGCGGCAAACATGGATACATTGATTGCACTTGGAACGTTCACTGCATGGCTATTCTCCACACTCGTTACATTTACCCCGGCATTGTTTGGGGATGTTGCTAGTGACGTGTTCTTTGAAGCGGCCGTCTTCATTGTCTTCTTTATATTACTCGGACGACTACTCGAAGCCAGAGCAAAGGCAAAAACAAGTGATGCCGTAAAAGCACTCTTTGAACTACAGGCAAAAGAAGCAGTGGTACTGAGAAATGGTGAGGAAGTAAAGTTACCTGTAAGCGAGGTACAAAAAGGAGATACTATTGTAGTTCGTCCTGGAGAGAAAATTCCAGTGGATGGAACAATTAGTAAAGGAGCGAGTACTATAGATGAGTCTATGGTGACAGGAGAGTCAATCCCCGTAGAGAAAAAACAAGGTGATAGTGTCATTGGAGCGACTATCAATAAGACAAGCACGTTTCATTTCACTGCCGAGCATGTTGGCACAGACACAATGTTGTCTCAAATCATAAAGATGGTTGAGGAAGCACAAGGGACGACTGCCCCGATTCAAAAACTTGCTGATAAAGTGTCAGGGGTATTTGTTCCTGTTGTAATTGCGATTGCGATCTTTGCAGCATTATTTTGGCTCTACGTTGCACCAGGTCTTGGTTTTATCACTGGAGATACTAGCGTATTGCAGTTAGCCGTTTATATAGCAACGACTATCCTGATCATTGCATGTCCATGTGCACTTGGACTTGCAACTCCAACGGCTGTGATGGTCGGAACTGGAAAAGCTGCGAGTAAAGGTATACTCATTAAAGATGCAGAGGCCTTAGAGAAAGCGCATAGTATTCATACTATTGTATTTGATAAAACAGGAACACTCACAAACGGTATGCCTGAAGTAACTGAGTTTATTCCACTTACTGATGCCAGCAAAAAAAATATTCTTGCACAAGCATATGCACTAGAGCACTTGTCGGAACATCCATTGTCTGATGCTATTGCTACGTATGCAAAAAATGAGAAGGCGGAGACAAGTTTACCTGTAGATAACTTTAAAGCACTAGAAGGTCGTGGTGTTTCAGGTGAAATAGGGAGTATGCGTATCTTGCTTGGAAACAAAAGACTCATGGATGAAGAAGTGGAGCTTGATAGTACACTTTCAAAAGAGGCAAACGCGCTTATTTCACAAGGGAAGACAACAATTTACATGGCAGTGGATGGAAAGCATGTTGCTGTATTTGCCCTTGCAGACACGATCAAGGATTCTTCAAAAGAAGCTATCGCAACACTGCATAACTTGGGAATTCGTACTGCTATGATGACGGGAGATAATCGGGCGACAGCCGAAGCTATAGGAAAAGAATTAGGTATTGATACCGTCATTGCAGAAGTATTGCCGGCAGATAAAGCTGATAATATCAAGAAATTGCAACAGGAATATAAAGGATCAATTATAGCGATGGTAGGAGACGGGATCAATGATGCCCCAGCACTCGCACAAGCCGATATTGGCATTGCTATGGGGACTGGGACAGACGTGGCAATAGAGGCAGGTGATATTGTTCTTGTAAAAGGAACACTAGATAAAGTCATCGAAACCATTAAAATTTCAAAAATGACACTTCGTGTTGTAAAACAGAATTTATTTTGGGCATTTGGATATAACCTCATTGCAATTCCAATTGCTGCCGGGCTCTTGTATCCTGCCTTTGGGCTTCTGCTTTCACCGATCATTGCCAGCGCTGCCATGGCGTTTAGCTCTATCTCTGTCGTGAGCAATAGTTTGCGTTTGAAAGTGATGAAACAATAATCTATGAAAGAACAACTTTATTACATCACAGGAATGCATTGTGCATCATGTGAGTTGTTTGTAGAAAAACGACTGCTAAATGAACCTGGTGTAAAAGCAGTCGATGCGTCATTAGGGAATGGAACGTTGCGGATTGAGTACGATGGGCATGCTCCAAGAGTAAAAGATTTGAACAAATGGTTCAAAAGTGATGGATATGCATTCTCAGAAACACCTCAGAAAGAAACAAAAGATCCACTTATCTATTTCCAAGACGGAAAAGGCATTCAAGTGGATAATACAGTATTAAAAAAGAAACTAAGCACAGTAAAGAAAGTTGTGCTGGTATTCTTTGTGCTGTGGCTTGTTGAAAAAACCGGTGCAGCTTCTTTTGTGAGTGTAACAGACAACTCTTCACTTGGTGTGTTCTTTGCTTTCGGTTTAATTGCTGGTGTATCTAGTTGTGCTGCGTTAGTTGGAGGAATATTGCTCTCACTTACAAAAAGCTGGAATGATCAGTACGGATATGATGCAAATGCAAAAACAAAAATGATTCCACACGTATATTTTCATGGAGGGAGATTATTTGCCTATGCACTGCTAGGTGGTGTGCTCGGAATGATCGGAAAAGCAATAGTCTTTGAAAATGTAACAGTGTATGCGATCATTACACTCCTCGTGTCTGCTGTTATGCTTCTTATAGGCTTGCAAATGGCTGGGGTGCATTGGGCAGAGAGGTTTCAAATTCGTATGCCAAAATTCGTCACAAGACGAGTGGCAGGAAATGGAAAGAAACAAAACAAACAAAACAAACAAAACAAACAGCTTCCATTTGTCATAGGAGCAGGCACGATACTTCTTCCATGCGGTTTTACACTCATTGCACAAGGAATAGCTCTGACATCTGGAAGTTTCACCCGTGGAGCACTTATGATGACTATGTTTGTCCTCGGTACAATGATCCCACTCTTGTTCATTGGTTATGCAAGCGTACAAGGTTCAAAGAATCCAAAACGAGGAAGAACATTCTCGTTTTATGCGGGAGTCGTGCTTGTCATTTTTGCCTTGTATAATGTAAACGGACAGATGAACGTGCTCGGATATCCAAGCGTCAGTGATGTATTCGCAAAAACACCGAGTAGCTCTGGCAATCTGGTTCCTGCTGTACATAAACAAGGAGAACAAATAATTAGTATGGTAGCAAAAGGGTTTAGCTACACCCTCTCCAGTTCACCAACTATTCAGGCGGGTGTGCCGACGAAGCTCATTGTAGATGATCAAGGTATACAAGGGTGTGGTGTATTTCTTTCAGCAAGAGGACTTATTAATGGATTTGTAGACTTGAAATACGGTGAAAATGTCATTGATTTTGGAAAACCTAAAAAAGGAACCTACAAAATTACCTGCTCTATGGGGATGGTTCCACCTGTAACTATTCATGTTCAATAATAAAATAATATGAAAAAAATTACTGTACAAGGTATGCATTGCGGTGCATGTGAAAAGCTCATTAAAATGGAGCTAGAAGATTCAGGACTAGATACGTATGTAGCAAACGTAGAAATATCTAGTGTAGATAAAAAAGGGATATTTCATCTCAACGAAAATATTGGAGATGATCAAGTCGAGGAAATAAAAACTATCATTAATAGTATGGAAGGTTACTCTACGGAGTAGCCTTCTGGCTTAGAAGTGAATTGGAATATGTAGCTAAGAAAGTTAGGAAGTTGTCCGTCCCTATAGCAGAACAATATAGAAACCATTTAATCGGTTAGCCCCATAGAGTAATTCTCTATGGGGCTTTTTTTGTTTCCATCTTTCACAAGATGGTTTTTTATTATTTGGGTGGAATTTTATCATGGTTCATGGAATGGTCCTTTTTGGGTCAATGGTCTTGGTACAGTCGTGACAGTATTTTTAGCATATGTTAGCTTTAGTTTGATTGGGAAAGAAAAATAATATATCATTTAAACAAATAAAAATAACCCGTTCAATATGGGTTATTTTTAAATACTGCGTTTTTATGTGGATGAACCCCCGTCTTCCTTCTTCATGGCAGAAACAATCATATCAACTAATACTTGGGCGCTATCACCATTCTCATAATTAGCATTATGATCATCGGCAATAGATCTTAATTTTTCAAGAGAATCCAAGGTCTCCTCTTTTGCCAATGACTGTAGATAAGAAAAGTTAGGATTGCCATTCTCATCCAGCCATTTTTCTACCCCGCTTATATGTAAAGACATACATTTCAGAATTTAAAATAATTTCTTTATAGTAGTATAAAAATAATTTACCAAAAGTCAACTTTTTAGATGGTGTTTTATCCAGGAAGAACTATATTCTTTCTCTATCTGAGCTCTAACGTCGTCCAGCCCTCTCGGAGTCACGAAAAATATCCCTAAAATAAGCGGTATTTTTTCTACCCCGGTTGGACGATAGAACCAAACGTGCGTAAAAACAAAAACCATCGTTTATTGGTGATTTTTTATTGACTCTTGTGTTTTGTAGTGATATCATATATATGATATGATTAACTATTTTACAAAAATAATAACATTCATATTGTTCGGAGCAATAATATTTTTTTGTTCCGGTGGATCGTTTGGGATGGCATTTTCTTTGGATAGTATGAATATGATGATGGGGCAAGATATTGCTTCTCATAACATGCCTTGTTGTTCGGTAGAAAGTCCAGTCAACTCAATGAATCACGATGTTCCTATTTTGAGTGTTTCCATAGAAAAATTGCTAAAAATGCTTACAGCTGTTTTGATTGGCTTTTTTACCTATCTTATTTTAAGAAAGTATCTTTATCTATCAAACGCTGTTTATTTATATATTAAGCAGATACGGAGCCTATACGGAGGCTGGCAACTTCTTAATCCTCTCGTCAATTTATTTCGAATAGGAATACTTCATCCAAAAACTTGGTAAATAATAAAACCTTACTTTTTTCATAGCATAATATTTGTGGTGAATAGTAAGGTTTTTTGTTTTAAATAAGTTTATTATTGATTTTTTATTTACCATATATGAAAAAAACAAATCGAAAAAATCTGAAATACGGAGTGTTTATTGGGGTATTTTTTCTCGCAATCTTCTTACTTCCCGGACTCTTTAATAAGAATAAGGAGAGTAATATTGCTCATGCAGAGACACTTACTGTCTATAAGGATCCAAGTTGTGGATGCTGTGGTAATTACGCTGCATACATGAGAAGAGAGGGGTATGATGTAGAAGTCATAGCAACCACCGACATGAATAGTATAAAAGAGAAATACAATATTCCTAAAAATATGCAGAGTTGCCACACTACGGTTTTAGGTAATGAGGAATACGTGATAGAAGGGCATATCCCAGTTGAAGCCGTACAAAAATTGACACAAGAAAAACCAGACTTGGCAGGGATTGCTATGCCTGGTATGCCCTCAGGATCTCCTGGTATGCCTGGAGCAAAACGAGGAACATTTAACATTCACGGAATTGATAGGGAAGGCGGTGTCTCCCAATTCATAGAGCTTTAATAAATAAAAATATGAAAATAAAATTATTGGGAACATTGGCAATAATGGGTCTGCTTATTCCCGGAGTTGCTAAGGCACATTGTCCGCTTTGTGTTGCTGGTGCTGGTGTATTGGCTGTTGGTGCGGCATATTTTGGTGTAAGCACGTACGTCGTGGGAATTCTTCTTGGAGCATTTGCCTTGGCTCTTGGTTTATGGACTGCTCGTCTGGTAAAAAAAGAGTACGTTCCACACCAAAAGTCTATTCTTACGGCTTTGGTCTTCCTATCAACCATCATACCGATTTCGCCACTCATTCAACACTACGTGTCATTCAATGTATATTGGTTTGGTGAATATGGATCACTGTTCAATAGTACCTACATGGTGAACAGATTCTTAGTTGGCTGTGTCTTAGGAGCATTCATCATGTATATATCACCTTATCTGAGCAGAAAACTTTACAAGTTAAGAGAAAACAAATTGATTCCTTATCAAGGCATGGTGATAACATTCGCATTGTTAATAGTCTCCTCGCTCATTGTGCAATTTGTTTTTTAGATAAAATAATATCAGACAAGTATGAAACAACAATCAAATAAAGAAATGGAGGATTGGATAGAAAAAATAAAAAAAGCAAAGCAGGGAGATGTCGACTTATCTCGAGACGAAGATCTCAGTATCGGACTTATGAATCTTATAAGTCTGGAAGAACATTTTTACTTCACTGCCATGAAGACAAATAATCAAGCATATCTTGATATGATGAAAAGCATACGCGAAATGAGAAAAAAATATTTGGCAGTCATAGTAAAAGATCCAAAGGGTGAAGAATGGTGTATTAGCAAACATCTGCTTGCTGCAAGCATGCGACTGTACGAAGTGGGAACAAAAGAATTGTCTACCAAGGGTCACGAAGCTGCATCTCCATTTTTTCGTTCCGCTTTTGATCTATGGTCCATGTTTTTCGCGATCAATATGGATCTCGTCGGTGTTCAAGAGCTCAATCAAGATGATCTCAAAAATGAGGAGGAGCACATGAACAAATTTTCAGTGCTTATGAAAAAAATAATTGATTGTTGCAAAGAATGGTAATTTTTGCAACAACGTAATTCGTAACTATATGAAATATCTTACAACATTGGTATTGGCACTCACTCTTTCATTTTCATTCGCATCTACGGTTTTTGCAGACAGCGACCACAGTGAGATTGCCACACAAGGGAAAACATTGGTTGAATCTCAAGTTTCTTGTGATGACTTGAACGATAATCAACTTGAATCGATTGGAGAGTATATTATGGGAGAAATGCATCCGAGCGACTCGCATAAGGCCATGGATGAAATGATGGGGGGAGAAGGTTCGGATTCTCTACGTCAAGTGCATATATTTATGGCACGGCACGGGTATTGTAGTGATGCGACCGGCATGAGGATGATGGAAAATTGGAATATAATGGGATCCTCAAACAACACAGGTGTCAGTATGATGGGAGGAAATATGATGAATTGGGGAAATTCAGGAGTAACGAATCAGCAAGGTAATCTGAGAAGTTATAACACCGGAATGATGAATTTTCCAAATACGTGGAGTGGCGGAATGAGCATAACCTCTGTGTTACTTTGGTTATTTTTGTTAGTGGGCATTGCGGCATTTGCCAAATACTTATTAAAAAAACAATAGGGATATGAATAAATATGTAATTACTATTGCGATTGTTGCCCTATTCCTTTTTGGTTTGTTTGTATATGCACGTACTAATAACACACAAAAAGAATTATCTGACATCGCCATAAATGAAGATCGCAACTTTCAGATTATAAACCCAGAGGTATTTGATGAAATGCTGGCAAGGAAAGATTTTGTACTGATTGATGTGCATATTCCAGAGCAAGTTCATATTGAAGGAACTGATGCTGTCATACCTTATAATTCGATTTTAGAAAATTCACTGTTGCCAAAAGATAAAAATGCAAAAATAGTGTTGTATTGTCGATCAGGCAGTATGAGCGTTGTGGCGGCACGTTCATTGGTAGATGCGGGGTATACCAACATATATGATCTTGCAGGAGGTAAAAACGCCTACAACGAATTCGTAAAGGATAAATAATTACAAAAACTAAATGTAACCAGGCAGATTGGATTTATTCAGTTTGATGCACAGGTGATAACGAATGCAAATAAAGATACATCAACATATAAGGTAAAACAGGATATTACCGAAGAGTGATAACGCGTCTTATTTATTTCACTCAAGAGTAAAGTTCCCCACACGTTAGCCTGTAGTTTTATTTTTGTTTGTGCCATACTTTACCCATAGGATAAAGCATGAATACTCGCTATGTCAGTACAAAAACATTCCAAGCAAGCTGTTGTGAAAAGACTCAATACTATTGAGGGACATTTGCGACGGGTGACATAGATGGTAGAGGAAGATGTCTATTGTATATATGTACTCCAACAAATGACCGCTATGAAAAATGCCATAGATGAGTTGTTAGTCTTGTTCAAAAAGATGAATAAATAATTTTTAACAAAAAAAAATAAAATGTATGAAAAAACATTGTAATATTTGGAGGTGTTCCAATAGTATTGGTTTATTCCTTGTCATTCTGTATGTCATTTGTTTTGCCTGGTACTTTATTCATCCTGTTGAGCAGGAAATGCATATGCAAATGTTCCGTCTTTCATATTTTGGATGGAGTGGTATGAATGTAGGAAGTTTTATCCTTGGCGCGATACAGACATATATTTGGGGATATATTGGTGTAGGAATTTGGCATCTTGTCGGATGCTGCATGAAATACGGGACATGCGAGATGAAGAGATGATGTTAAAGTTTGGTGACAGGGTTTTTTTCTCTGTCACTCTCTTTATTTTTAGCTCAACATATATGGAGTACGGATATACAAAACAATTTGGTAGTTCATTTGAGGATGCTGTGGCAAAAACAAAAGGAGAACTCCAAAATACGCGAGCAAAATTTTTTATCAAAAATACCACTAACCTTGTCTAAGGTTAGTGGTATTTTTTTATGGAGGAGGATAGAATTTGAACTTTTAAAATATCCTTAATTAGGATAAAGTAATATCGTAACATCAAAAACTATACAATAATTCTTATTATGAAAGAACAATCAACAGCTACAGTGAGTATGATCGTCGAGGACGATCATCTCCATGCCGGATTTTCTTTGCCCCATGTTTGTTTGATTGTGTATTGATGTTTGTCTTCAGATGTCTATATTTGTTAAAAAACCATTGATTCCAGTAGTTTGTTGAGGTCAGTTTCTTGTTCAGATAAACCTATGATGTGAAGATTATATGTTGTTCCGTTGATAACGACATTTGGTATGAAATAATCAACTGGTGTTATGCGTTCCTGTGATAGTGGTTCCACAAAATCACGATTTACTTTAAGCACCTGTTTACCCTTCACGGTGAGTTTTTGGGTGACGGCGTTCTCATCTTGGAAGAGGTAAGCGAGTTCGGTTTCGCTCTTGCTGAAATCCAATGCTTCCCAATCTATTATCGGACCAACATCACCGTCTCCAAGCTTATGAAAATTGAGTGTTGAATAGCTGATGAGCGGATACGGTTTGTTATCTGAAAAACTAATATAATAAACCGTGCCTACTTTTGCTGTTGGATCAATTTCAGTTTCTTTTAATTTAACGTTACCCCAAGAATTTTTATAACAGAATGACAGTGATGCCCCACTATTTGAAAACTGTGTCCATGAAGAGCCTAGTTTGCTACAATCAGCGAGCGAGCGAGTCTCTTGTTCTTGGTTTACTTGTTGTATTGATGTTGATTGACTTTTTTTATCTTGCCACAAGTAAACGCCACTGCCCACCACGATAACAGCGGTGATAATGATTGCAAGAACGATAGCTCCCATATTAGATTTCTCTTGTTCCATATATTTTGGATTAATGAATAATATGTTTATTTAATGAGTTGGAAAACGTATAGGAGGTTACGACTTCAAGGAGCCATATATCCTGCCCCATGATAAGGATCGGAATGGTCAATGCAAGGAGGAAGAGTATTTTTTTTCATTATAGTAGTGGTTATGCAGAATAATTTTTTTCTCGTTGGCTTTTTTCCATCTCGCTCTTTTTGCAAGAGGTGGGCATGTACGAGGACTTTGAGATATTTAAAATTTCTGCGATATCACACGGACAGCAAGTTTTGGTTGTTCAGACAGAACGCGGAACATCCTATATCGATTTACATCGCTTAATACCTCGAATGTTTCGACCATGTCTTTGTCGGTTTTACTGAATAATTGACGGTTTTTCTAGATTTCTGCTTGAGTAAGCATAGAAGAGAGATAAAAGTTAAATACTTTAATAATCGTTTAATAATTTAACTGTACACCATATTTAATTTTTTGTATAGAGGAGGGACATGTTGGAGAGATGGATAACTGATAATGTGCTATTTGTCCTTTCATAATAACAGTTCTAAAATCGTCCCACATATAGGGAGTAATGTCATTTTTTTTGGCTAATATTAGCCATTTTTAATTCCAATCGACTTAATACTTTTGACGGGCCTCGAACTGCAGTGGTGGTGTTTTCAAATCAGGAAAGGATTTATGATATAGTATAATCAATAATATAGAATAGGATATGAATAAAATAAAAGTAAAAGCGATTATTGACGCTAATATTCAGAAAGTTTGGAAGCATTGGAACAACCCGGAAAGTATTAAAGGGTGGGCTTTTGCCAGTAATACATGGGAATGTCCATATGCAGAGAATGATTTGAAAGTTGGTGGTAGATTTTTAACTAGAATGTCTGCTAAAGATAATAGCGAGTCTTTTGATTTTACAGGGATATATACTGAGGTTGTAGAGTTTGACACAATCAAATACATTATGGATAAAGCTGATGGCGAGAAACAGCATAGAGAATGCAAAATTCTATTTCTAGATTTAGGAGATGGTACTACAAAAGTAGAAGAAGAATTCTATCTTGAAGAAATTAATAGTGAAGAAGTACAAAAAGCTGGGTGGCAAGCAATACTTGAAAATTTTAAAAAATTTGTAGCCAATAATCAATAAAATTTATTGGAATAATGTAGCACTGGAAGTTCGGAAGTTGTCTACATACGCGAGTATAATATTTCAAAAAAAGTTTGCCTTAACAAAGGCATTTTTTCTTTATAAAAATGATGGAGGAGAATAGGACTCGAACCTCTTTTACTAAAATAAATAAAAAACACCTTTTTATGGTGTTTTTTTAATATTCACTTTTCGTCCTGCTATGTATAATCAAATGGACTCATCAGTGTCGTTCTCAACGACAGAAGTGGTGAAGGATGGGTAGGTCATCCTCTGGGTTTACTTCCTTGTGAAATTTTTCGAAAAAGTGCTTGACTCTATCACACCTACCGTCCGTGTGTGCATGGACTATAATAAAGTGTTTACTACCCCAGGGCAGTGACTGGGACAATTACGAGGATGTGAAAATCTTCTCCCTCGTAACGGATGCTGTTATTCCAGATGATCATCCAATCAGCCCCCTCGTATTCGAGAATTTCACCGAGGTCTTTCGAGCACCTCAGGAAGTTATCTTTCGAGTTGTACAGAGGCGGAAGCGTGTACTGACTCTCGACGTGAGAGACCCCCTGTGTCAGGCCTCTTTTATGCCCAAAGAATTCGAAACACTTGTAGGGGACCCCGGAGTCTGCGCACAAGGGCTTTACGAGGCTCCGGTTCATCTGGCGCATCTTTTGAGTCAGAAACAGAATCTCCTCTTGCGTGAGGCAAGGGTGCTGCTTCTCGTCCCCCAGGAAGCACTCAGGGAAATCCCGAATCAGTCCGTCGTCGACGAACCTTTTCGCGAGGATGAGGTTGCCGAGAAGCGGATTGTCCCTTGCTTCAGCGATTTTCTGCCAGTTCTTGCGCATGATTATTCCTCCCTTGGTTAAGGATAGTTTTACAATGCCTATTTATATTTTATTAACAAGTAGTCATCTGTGGATATTTTTTTTGCTCTTAGCAGATGCCGTACGAGGTGATTGTGATAAGTAGAGAGAATGATGAGTATAATATTGTTTTATTAAGAAACATTCGGAAGTTGTCATTATACGCGAACAAGCAGAAAAAACCTTATTTTTATGTAAAATTAGCAAAAAATATTGTTTGTGTATATTTGCTTTTACTCTTGATCTATGTCAAACTCTAAATAGAATGTTATAACATTTACAATAAATATAATTAAGTATTTATTGATGCTTTTTTTGTTTAGTTCTATCATATAATTCAGCCGGGTGAAAAGAATTATGTAAGTTGTCTTGATAGGCAAAGCTATGCTTTTTATATACTAAGTTATAAATAGATTGAAGTTTATGAAGAAACTACTCGAACTTAGTGTAATTGTTATTTTCTCCGCTGTTATTGGCGCAGGAATATTTAGTTTTGTTGTGGCAAAGAAATTATCTTTTCCAAATATCAATCAAGTGGCAGACGATATTGGAGCTGGATTGAGTTTGTCCGCCTACCAATACACTCCTTGGTTTTGGAATAGAGAAAAGATAACTATCCTAAATATTTATGATAGAAAAAATGACGCACCAAATGTTCAATACAAATTGAAAAGTGAAATCAGTAATATCCGTCTCATCTATAGCGGAGAAGACTTTGCGCTAATTGCATATAGTGATCCGGATTTTTCATCAATGGAAAGTGGGTATGTTGTACATCGCTCACCAAAATCAGAAAGCGAAAACACGATAGAAGAAATACAGATTGGCGGAAATATTATTGCTGTGGCGCCTGATGAAAGCGGATATTTTTATATTTCTGGTGATAAGATCTTTGAAAAAAGTTGGCAAGGAAATACAATGATGAGTGCCAACCTCGAAATGAAGCTTGATCCAATTGTAGATGTGCAACAGTTAGGCATGGGAAGAAAGTCAAGCTCTCAGCCTGTATTCTTTTTTAATAATAATACAAAACTGGCTTTTTGGGGCAATCCAGCTGGCGAGCGCGACGGTTATTTGTTTATTTGGGATTTAGAGAACAACAAGATAGAAAAATTTTTTAGGCAGGATTTTGGTAACTACAATGATTTGAAAGTAGAAAATGACAAATTGTATATAGAAAGAATGGACATTTCACTTTCTAAAAAATTAATTGCAGAATAATTTTCACTTCGCATTACAATTCCTATTTGTTGGATAGAGTTTTTGGATAAGAATATTGATCAATTTTTCCTAGCTTTATTTGCAACTTCAAAAAACAGGTTCTCTCAAGAGCCTGTTTTTTATATGTGAAAGTAGTCAGCAAGTAAGTATTTCAGTATGTGTAAAATGAAATAAACTCCCATAAAAAATAGAGGATAGTACTATTAAGCAATGATACAAAAAAATAAAAAAGTTTATTTCGTATAATTAGTGATTGTCAAGTAGTTTACAATTAACATCTTTTTTGTGTGTGGTATTCTGTTGCCGTTCAACTCAACGCCATCAAGGAGGAATCTTATGGCAAGGTTATGCCATGAGGACGGGAAGGTGATCAGGCAACTGAGATACAATCTCGTTTTCGAGCCGGTGCACCCGCGTCGGCTCAATCAAAAAGAAGGAGTGATCCTCGTTCCCTGCGATACCGTTCGAAGGACTACCAGAAAAGAAAGTGTTCCAGTTTTCTCCCAGTCGCTTCCGGCAGTGGCAGGGGGAACAACAACAAACTCCCCCGTCGCTGTATCGGCGGCAGCATAAGGGGGAACGAAGTTCCTCGGGTATGGACGTGCCACAATGCATATCCCTCTGCCCGAGAACTTCACCACCAATAATCATCACAATTTGTTATACCGTTGGAAACAGCAGCAAACAGACGCTGATTTTTTTTTGCAAAAAAATATGTTCATAAGTAATACCGTGCATCATGTCATCGACAGTTCATTACAACAAAAAAAGAAAACATACAGAACTAGCCAAATAGTACTATTTACGATACAGTAAAAAAAATAGAAAAAATTTTCATGCTTTCACTATGAAAAGGACCATCAAAAAATATTTTATTCCACATGAGGATAATAGCTATCATCCTCATATGTTGCACACAAAACGAGCAGTAGGTTATTCATGTATTGCAATTGGCATAAAGGTAATGGTCTTTTTATTTGCTCTTGTTATTCCCGCCCCAGCATTTGTTTCCCCAGATGTGTTAGCAGTAGAAGAACAACAAATTATCGCGAAAACAAATGCTCTACGAAAATCACAACAAATACCCACAGTACAAGAACAAGCAAAGCTTAATTATTCTGCGCAACTAAAAACCCAAGACATGGCGGATCATCAGCTATTTAGTCATACCGCAAGCAATGGACAAGGGTTGGCCTATTTTTTGGCACAAGCAGGATATGAATATCGTGTTGCCGGAGAAAATCTTGCTATGGGGTATAGCAACGTGGATCAACTGATGAATGCTTGGGAACAGAGTCCAACACATTATAGCAATCTTGTTGATACCGATTATGAACAAATAGGTATAGGTATTGTTGGTGGGGTATACAATGATATCCCGACTATATATGTAACCCAACATTTTGGAACGCCAAAAGAAGAAAAACAAGAAACGGTCGTCGTTAGCGCCATTGTTCCAGAAGTAGAACCGTCACCTGTAATAACAAACACCACCTCCAGCAGTAGTTCTTCCCCAGCGGTACTGCCACCAGAAAATAACATAACAGTCGTATCTCAAATTGCACTTGCCAGCACGACTCCTCAAGAAGTAATTGTCGCCGCGCATCAAGTGGAATCAGAAACAATACAAGAAGAACCAACTTCACCACTCACGCTTACTAAATCAAGCCTACAATGGGAAGAACAAAAAGGAAAAACAATCATTACTGCCTCAGTACAAGTATCAGAACCAGTGTTAACGGTACAAGCACAAGTACAAGATCATTTTTTTGATTTATCTCAGCAGGGCAATGGAGAGTATTTAGGTACATACACCATAGATCAGCCCGCCAAAAAAGTATTTGGAGTTATTTTCCCAGCGCAAGTAACAGTAGTTTCACAAGAAGGGGAAGAACACATATTTTCATTACAATGGGAAACGATACCAATTATAGGACCTACCGCTGTTGAACGATATACCATTGCCAAACAACGACTCGCTCCAACAATGGGATTTTTTCTCTTTTCTGATTTCATGTATATGGGAATGTTCCTCTTTTTCTTGAGTGCTTTGTTAATCAATATTGTCATTGAATGGCGTATCCAGCATCATAGCGTCATTGCACAATCATGTGCATTGCTTGCCGTTATTGCCCTCTTTTATTTTTTGTAGAGCAGTAAAAAAATTGAACTAAAGACAAATATACACACCAATAAGGTGTAGGTGTAGTCAAAAAAAGTACGTTTTTTCTTTTTTTTCAAGTGGTGAATAGCACATAGAATGATGGTATTTTTTTCCTAGAGAACAACAGCTCTTGAGGGGAAATAGGAAAAAACTTGACAAATACCTCAATTTAGGCTATAGTATGACGTAACGAATCAGAACTGTAGAGAACCCACGTCGAATTCTCAACTGCAGTAACCTGCATTTGGGACTTTAATTTACATTGTTTTTATAACATGCAAACTGGAAAAATCGCACGATTGACTGATCGTGGATTCGGTTTCATCGCTATCGAAGGTGAAGAAAAAGATCTTTTCTTTCACGCAAACGCACTTGTAGACGTTGATTTCAACGACCTACGAGAAGGTGATGAAGTTACGTTTGAAGTTTCTGACGGTCCAAAAGGACCAGCAGCATCAGACGTCCGAAAAGCGTAATAGCTTATCAAAAAAAAATACCCGTCGTTATGGCGGGTATTTTTGTTTTTGTATGTATAATAAGAATGGCTAAAAAATATATAGTATCAAACGTCAGTGCGGTCTGCTATACTAATAAGGAAGGGAGCAAAAAACCATATGTGGCAACGAATACATTTCACAAAAAACAACATCAAATGGAGCCTTATTATTGTAGGTGGTATTGTGATTGCTTTTTGTATCATGGTCATTGTTTACAGTGCATACAATAATTATATTATCACTCAATCCCTTACCAAAAATGATGGTGATTATGTTGTTCTGGTACACGGCTTAGCTAGAACATCGCTGTCCATGCAAATCATGGGGGTGCACCTGGCAAAACAAGGGTACAAAGTAATAAACATTACCTACCCCAGCACCAACGATACAATAGAACAGCTAACAATACAGTATCTTAAACCAGAAATAGAAAAAGCGTATCAAGATAAAACAAAAAAAATAAATATGGTTACCCACTCCATGGGAGCCATTCTTGTCCGGTATTTACTCAGCATAGAACCAATAGAACAACTAGATAAAGTGGTAATGATTGCCCCACCAAACCGTGGCAGTGTTCTTGCCGATGAGTTGATACAAGGGAGAGAAAAATATGTTGAGGGCTTTGCACTGCCACAGCTTTCAACATCAGAACATAGTTTTGTAAATACTCTGCCACAACCAGACTATACGGTAGGAGTTATCGCAGGCAAGTATGATAAAAAAGTATCAGTAGACAGAACAACGCTAGATACCATGACAGCTTTTATCATCGTGCCACGGCATCATACGTGGATAGTGAACGCAAAAGAAGTTATTGACGCAACTATACAATTTTTAGATCATGGAACATTTAGTTCACAATAAAAAGAAAAATAATCACAGAGTATATGTTTAACACGTACAGAAGATACATAAAAGACAATCCACAACACTATTGGTTTAAACGAAAATTATTTGGTTGGGGATGAACGCCTGCAACATGGCAGGGATTGCTGGTAACAGGTGGATACATTTGTTTTGTCATCGCCTGTGTATTTACCATAGACGAACAATCTTCACCAAAAGAACGAGGCTTTACCTTTTTTCTTCCAGTGTTGATTGCTACTGTTGCATTCATTCAAATTGCATATAAAAAAGGAGAAAAGCCACAATGGCAATGGGGAATAAAACAGAATAAAAAGAAATAAGAAAAAATCTCCGAGTTCGGAGATTTTTTTAGACAATGATTCTCAATAGCAATAAGGGTGTTTTATGTGCCAATAATATATTGTCTTGTGACAGAGCCATAATAGCCCACCGCAGGACGAATACCTTGTGCTCCCTGGTATTCAGCAAGAGCTCTCGTTGTTAATGGACCAAAATATCCGGTTGCTCCAACATCTTGTAATTCGGCAGCAACAGAACCCGTATGTTGTTCAATAAGAAATGTTTGCAACCATGTCACCGCATCTCCATGATCACCATTTGTTAAATTTATTTGAGGAACATCGACAGAAGATATTAATTTTTGTGTAACAGTAATCGGTTCAGGAATAGGGATTTTAGGAGCAGGTATTTCATCGTGTGTTTCAGGGGAAAGAACTTGTTGTGTTTCAATTCCATAATATCCATTTGCAGGCGTAATATGGTATGCAAGCTGATATTCAAGAACAGCCGACTTTGTGAGTGCACCAAAGTACCCTGTTGCTCCAACGTCAGCAAGCGCTTGTGCGGCTGCCCCAACATTTGCAAGAAGTAATTGTTTTTGTAATGCCAATACATCTTCTCCACGAGAACCAATTGTTAAATCACGGGCAGGAACAAGAGATGATTCGTGAATGGACAGAGAGGCAACAGTTGTTTGTCCAAGAACAGCAGCAATGTCATCGGGAAGCGTAATTCCTTGCTGTTTTGCTGCCAAAAATTCATCTTCAAAATGGTCAAGTAAAAACTCTGTCAACAATTTTGCGTGAAGAAGATTGAGCCCCTTATATATATTTGTGGTAATCTTCATTTTTTCTTGCAAACTAAATGCTCGTGTTATCCGAGGAAATGGATCTGTTGGTACATCTCGTAACATTTCAAAATGTAAATGTGCCGGACCGCCTTTTGCATTTCCAGTATCACCAACATAACCAAGTAAATCTCCGGTGTGTAATACGTCACCAACGGCAAGAGTAGGGTTTACACTATCAAGATGTAAATAGGCAAACGTTTCTCCTCCTGGATTTGCCGTATATACAGAATTACCAGCACTATCACCATACATAATATACGTAACTACGGCATCAGTAGGTGAAACAAGTGGCGTACCAATTGGTGCCAAAATATCTTGTCCTTCATGGGTTCTTCCACCAGAACGTGGAACGCCAAAATTTGGAGAAAAATCACCAATGCTAATATCAAATAAAATAGGAATAGGAATGTCTTGAACAATGGTATCATCAAGATTATTCACTTTCTGTTCCAACGATTTGTCATAATACCGAGAATACCACGGTGTTGCAGTAGTATCTGTATAAGCACGCGCGGTTGCAGGAAAAAGCAACAATGCAAGCAACAATAAAAACGTAAATCGAAAATACATAGAATATAGTATGAAAAGAATATCTTCTATAAAAGAAGTATAAAGAATATTCAACGGACTTACCAGAGAAAATCGGAATTTTTTGCTATACTCTAGTATAGAGTATACACGTTGTAGAAATATAATATGAAAAACATCGTACGTATCATGATTTTCGTTATTGTTGTCATGAGTATTTGGTACATGGTCCAAAAGCAATGGCACAAACAAACAAATCAACAGCACATAAGTAAACACGTAACACAGGAAAATACTATGTCAAACAACAACCATCCCATTATCACCCCAATAAAACATGCATCATTTATACTCAATTGGGATAATACGGTTCTTTACGCTGATCCTGTCGGCGGCATGAAAGCCTATCAAGATCATCCAGCGCCAAATATAATTATACTTACCGACATCCATAGTGATCATCTGAGTGTGGAAACACTAGAAGCCGTAGCAAAAGAAAATACAACTATCATTGCCCCACAAGCCGTAGCAGATCAACTTCCCGAATCACTTAAAATGAATATACATGTCATGGCAAATGGAGAAGTGTTTGACTATCAAAAATTTCAGATCACGGCAATCCCTATGTACAATTTAACAGAAAGTGACAATGTGTATCATCCAAAAGGTAGGGGAAATGGGTACGTTATAGAACATCAGAATAAACGGGTATACATTTCTGGCGACACCGCAGGTATTCCAGAAATGAGAGCACTCAAAGACATTGATATCGCATTTGTTTGCATGAATTTCCCATACACCATGGATATCAACGCTGCCGCAGAGGCCGTGCTTGAGTTCAAGCCAAAACAAGTAATCCCATACCACTATCGGGGGACAGACGGACTCAGTGATGTAGATAAATTTAAAGAGATCGTAACTCAAGCAAATCCACAGATTGATGTTGAATTACTTACGTGGTATTAACAGTTATCAGAAACAATACCGCAATGTGATATGATAGAGAAAGAAAAAAGTATGATCAAAAAACGTCTCGCACAATCAAAGACATACAAAAAAATAAAACACATCTATGATGCGTATGAAGGGTTTATTATCCCGAGTGTTCTTGTACTAGGATTCATCATTGATGTTATTACCTTCAACACAATCAATCTTGAAACAGCCCTTATTATTCTTGGTGTTTATTTATTTGTTACCGCCGGAACCATGTATGGTATCACTATATACGATCACAAATATACAACGCACACTGCCATTATTGCACGATACGCACGGATTGTTGCCGCGATCCTAATGCAATTTTCCATTGGTGCGTTACTTTCTGCCACACTTATTTTTTATTCGTTCGGGAGCGCATTTTCCAGTAGCTGGCCAGTGATAGTTTTTTTTATTGTTCTTATCATCGCAAACGAACGACATAAATATTTGTTTCAAAATCTTGTGGTACAAATAGCTACACTTTTTTTACTTATGTTTGTGTATGGGGCACTTATTCTTCCTGTCTTTTTTAATACTATTGCCACATGGGTATTTATGAGTGCTGGACTGGGGGCACTCGTAGCAACAGCGGGATATTATTACGCCCTAAAAGCAGCGCTTCCTGCAGTTAAAGAAAAAAAGAATAAGATACTATTCTTCGTGTCTCTCATATACGTACTGTTTAACATATTATACCTTACCAACGTTATTCCTCCCGTACCGCTGGCTATCCGTGAAAGTGGTATATACCATAACATCACCAAAGAAGATCAAGGATATCTTGTGACACGGGAAAAACAATCGATATGGCAAAAAATTATACCAGGAACAACTATTCATATAGAAAAGGGGAAACCCGTATATGCGTATATGGCTATCTTTGCTCCACAAGAAACGAGTACACAAATTATCCATGAGTGGCAATATTTCAATCCTCACACAAAAAAATGGGAAATACGAAGCAAACTACCATTTACCATTAGTGGGGGCAGGAAAGAGGGATTTAGAGGCTATTCATTCAAAACACAAACAGCAGAAGGAAAGTGGCGTATAGTTACCAAACTGTCTAATGGGCAAATCCTTGGCAACACCACATTTTCTCTTCAATATACAGACGATGCTATATTGTTAGAGAAACAGTTAAAATAAACGAAGAAAGAAAACTAACGGATAAGGGGGAAAAAAAAGCTTGGTACACTTGAAATATAAAAAAAAGTGTGTATAATTGCCTTCATGAAACGACTTATAAAAATTACAATCATTCTTATACTATTTATTCTTGCTGGATGGGCAATTTTTCATACTTATACTTGGAACAAAGATATCCAAGCTCAAAAAGATTTTGAAAAAGCTCAAAAAGATGCTATTGAGGCTGTGCTTAGCACCAGAGTATCAAGTGATGACGGACAACAAGAAGATATTTTTGCCGGTAAGGATACCCTAAATATTCTCCTTATTGGATTAGATAAGCGCGCAGGACAAGAACAAGGACATTGCGATGCTATACAACTTTTGAGCATAGATAAAGAACACAAATCCCTTACCATTACCGCAGTTCCTCGTGGCACATACTCACCCCTTCCTCCAGGGAAGGGAACAACATCTTCAGATTATTATGTATCAAATTCCTGCGGACTCGGTGGGTTAGAATATGGTATTGAACAGATTGAACGAATTTTAGGGCAAAAAGAAGATCATATTGTGATTGTGGGATTTTCTGAAGTACTTGGGCTATTGCGTCTTGCAGATCTCCCTACCACAGAAACACTGCAATGGCTCAGGCAGCGCCAAGGATATGCTATTGGGGAACCACAACGAGCCAGAAATCACTCCACGTTTATCAAACAAATGATTCAACGATTTCTCCCAAGCGATAGATCTGCTGTTGATACGGCACTTATGTATATTGGATACAATACCGTACATACAGACTTGTCATTTGCACAAGTAAAACAACTTGTTGATACTCTTATTGAAATGGATGTTGCAAACAATGAAGACGCTATTACCCTTGCAATGAAACCTGCATATGATGTTCAAGATATTGCCTATGATGAAAACAATATCAATAAACAGCTAGGGCAAACAATTGGAAAAATTTCAAAATGGCTTTCAAAAGAAGACTATTCAAATAAAACAACAGAACAAATTCAACAAGAATTGCTCAGCATCATAAACGAAAAAGAACAGGATACCGAATTTATTGCGTGGGCATATGATAATCATATCTGGTTACAAGTAGAAGATGATCAAACCAGAAATAATGTTCAATATGACATCATGTTTGCGTACGCAAACAATCAAGAAAGCCCCGAACAAAAACAGCAAGTACTTGCAGATTATATCCTTGAAATGAAGCATCTGGATCTTCCTGAATGGGAGAATAGAGCCACAGATGAATTACTTAAAGAATTGGATATATAAAAATAGCAATAAAAAAAGAAATAAAAGAGACTCATCCATATTATATGATGAGTCTCTTTTATTGTATGGAATGTTTTTTTATTTTTTTTGTGTTTGAATCTCTATCATATTTTCGAGCCGACGAATATCAGCAAGCAGTGCTGAACGAGACGTATTAAACAAAATAATATTGAAAATACTGCTTCCTCCATTTTTAGCAAACGTACATCGATCACCAACTTTTTTATTGATATATATTTTTTTGAATGAAGAGAGTACTTGTGCCTTTTTTACTCCACGAAGTTTTGTGAGATTTCCTTCTTGCTTGGCAAAAAACTTCATAGCAGCTGTGTACCCTTTTATTTTTTTAGGAATAATAGGCTTTTCATTCATGCGAATAAGTATATCGTTCATCGTGTGATTGATACCATAGGAAAATTCATACATCATATGGCGAAATCCACCAACGCGAGAACCGAGCTCAATAATTTTCCATCCCTTTTCTGTTTTCATAAGCTCAACGTGAGCGGTGGTACTACGAAGACCAAGAGCACAAATGGCTTCCTTTGCTACCTCAATAGCGGCTTCTTTGCTGGTAGTATTTAGGTTGGTGGGGGTGATTTGTTGATAGCCAAAAAAGTCATCAAAACCAATCAGTCGTCCAGTTTTTACATGCACAAGCGGACAAAAATGAACTTTCCCTCGTGACCCAACATAGGCATCAATAGAGTACATTTCTCCTTCAAGAAATTCTTCTACCACAACCTTTGGTTCCCAGTTTCCACCAGTATCTTTATGAACTCGTTTCATGCTACGAAATACTTTTTTGAGTGTTTTATCAAGTTCATCTTTGTGATAACAAATAGTAACTAGTCTACTTGCGGCAAGACCCGTTGGTTTTACAATCATTGGATAGTGAAGTTTTTTCTCAATTTTTGTAATAGTTTTTTGCGTTGCATCTTTTGCAATAGAATATTTTGGTGTAATTTTTTTGTCATGATAAAATAATCGTCGTCGCATTAACAATTTATCAGAGGACCATTGGAGAGACTCCGTAGTAGGAGCCGGCAAGTATGGAACGTGGGGGATAACTCGGGTAAGAAGAGGAATTTGATCTTCTCCTCGGCAAGTAATAGCGAGAAGTTGATTTTGATATGGGAGTAGTGCTGTTTGCAAACTAATAAGTGACATGGTGTCACAGGCAATCACTACATCAATATCATCAAGGATTCTTTTTGTCCCTGAAGGGATAATAGTTTTTTTGTCGTAAATAAGACCAATCCGGAATGATCTTCCCGATTGTTGTGCATATTCCAACACCGCATCAATCATGTGGGAGTATACTTTTCCAGTAAACAAAATGATATTTTTTGGTTGTTCCATAGAGAGATTAAAATCGGGTAGAGTATAAGAAAAATAGAAGAGAAAGTCAATAGACAGAGGGGTGTACAAACAGGAAGAAAACACAGTAGTATATAAATGAAGAGGAAAGAAAAAAAGACAAACTGCGTAATATAAGATATATGAGTCAAGATGAAATAAAAAATAAATCTGACTATGAAATCATGACCCTCGTGCAAACAGACGTTAACGCCTTTACCGAAATCGTTTCCAGGTATAAAGACAAACTGAAACGGTACATACATCGACTAACAAATGTAAGCCACGAAGAGCAAGAAGACCTATTGCAAGAAGTCTTTATTAAGGTATACAAAAACAGTTATAACATAGATCCAAGTTTATCTTTTTCTGCATGGATGTATCGAATAACGTATAATCATGTCATTAGCTCACATAGAAAAAAATGTGCACGGCCATCAGTCATAAGTTGGGATGATAAAGAAACACTCCTCAATAAACTTAAAGCAGATGAAGACGTACACCTTGCCATAGAAAAAAAGGAACAGCAGGCAATGATCTATAATGCCATAGACAAGTTGAACATAAAATATAAGGACATTATTTTGTTAAAATATATAGAAGAAAAAAATTACGAAGAAATTGCAGACATTTTGAAAATTCCTCCCGGAACAGTTGCCACCAGATTACATCGAGCAAAAAAGTCGCTCAAAAAATATATTGAAAAACACGAACATCACATATGACAACTTCACAAGACATTATAAAAGAAATTAAAAAAGAACACGTCACTCCAACCCCCGCTTGGAAATACACCATGAAAGAAGTTGGGGTATGGGGGGCCTGGAGTCTTGGTGTCCTTTGCTTGGGAGCGGCATTTGCCATTACATTTTTTATTGTGAGCTCAAGTGATTGGGATGTCTATGAGGTGTTTGCTCCAAATTTGGTAACGTTTACCCTAATTACGATTCCATATGTATGGTTGTTCGTGACAGGAGGTGTTGCTATATACCTTATCTTCACATTTCGCCAAACAAAAAGGGGTTATAGGGTAAAAACAGTTACCATAATAGGAAGTACGATTGCGTTGAGTTTAGTCATCGCTGGAGTACTTCAGGCCTATGATATTGGAGAGGTCATTGACACCAGACTCAGTAATCAAATTCCTCAATATACGCGCATCGCACACACAAGAGATATGCGGTGGCATAATCCAGAACATGGCATCATCGCTGGTATCGTTACAGACATCCCTGAACCAACCATTTTTATGATCACAGATAAAGAAGGAAACGTATGGCATATTATTGTATCTTCAACACAATACATTAAAGCAGGGAAGAAAGTGAGAATTATTGGATCTATTGATGAACAAGGAAATATTATTGCTCAAAAAGCATTAAGTTGGCAGGGAAATAAATTGCCAGCACCACAATTCTTTTTTATGCATAGTGAAAATGAAAGAAAAAATAATGCCTTGCGTAATACTATTATGACGGGCCCAGAACAAAGAGAAATCATTTATTCACAATAATTTATAACGCCTATGGTGAAAAAAAAAATACTTGTTGGTGCAGGATTTCTTACACTGGCAGGGCTTATGGGAGGAGCATCAATAGCCTCAGCACATGGACTAGGAAATAGGCCTATTGATACTCAAACCAAGCAAGCCATGCAAGAAGCAATAGAAACTGGTGATTTTCAAACGTGGAAAAGTCTTCTTCCCGAAGATAACCCAAGATTTGGAGACATCACAGAAGAACAATTTGCAAAAATTCAAAAACTCCATGAAGCAAGAAAAAATGGAGATAAAGACACAATGCAAAGTATTGCAAAAGAAATCGGCCTAAAAATGGGGCAAAGAAATCGCATGCAAAAAAACATGGGTGATCCTGAAAAAATGCAAGCAATACACGCTGCCGTAGAAAGTGGGAACTACGAACAGTGGCGTGAACTCATGGGAGAAGCATTTAGCAAAAATGTCCCAGAAGAAAAAGCACAAGCAATGTTTAAAATGCACCAGCTTCGTATACAAGGAGATAGTGAAGAAGCAACAGCGTTTGCAAAAGAGCTTGGACTTAACAAAGGAAAGCGAGGTGGTGAAAACATGTTTTTCCGCAAAGGAAACAATAAACCTCAATAATAATTACATACAAAACAGAAACAGACAGGCAACAACACTCCGCAAATATGCGGAGTGTTTGTTATTCACAAATCATGTTGTGAAAAGGGGTAGTGTAATGTACACTACATGTGGTAGTTAATTATTACGGTAAAATACAAAAAATACTATATGGATATTTCCCTTATCATCCCTGCGTTTGTTGCGGGGCTTATTACTTTTTTGGCGCCATGTACCTTACCGCTTGTGCCAGGGTTTCTTGGATTTATTAGTGGCATATCAGTTTCAGAATTAAACGGACCAAAACAAACGGCACAAATAAAAAAACGCATAATAATAAATGGAATATTGTATGTTATTGGGTTTACGACCATATTCATGATTATGGGAACATTTTTTGGCGTGTTTGGCGTATTTCTTTCCACCTATCGAATTTGGTTATCGCGGATAGGAGGATCATTTGTTATCTTTTTTGGGTTGTATCTCATGCATGTATTTAAAGGATCATACTTTTCATTTTTACACACAGAACATCGATTTAATCTTGTGGGAAAATTAACTCCAGGAAAACCCGCAAGTTCATTTCTTTTCGGAGCAACATTTGCTTTTGGGTGGACTCCTTGCGTTGGGCCAATACTCGGTGCCATTTTGTTGCTTGCCTCAACCACAGGTACCCTGGCACAAGGGGCGCTATTATTATTTGTGTTTTCCCTTGGGCTGGCAATACCTTTTTTGCTCATTGCCATTGGATTTGGTCATGCCAGTATTTATATAAAAAAACTAAACAAATATCTCAACGCTATCTCTATCGTAGGTGGAGCATTTTTAGTTATTATTGGAGTATTGCTTCTCACAAATAAATTGGGAATATGGGTGAGTATATTTTATAATTTGTTTGAATTTCTTAATTATCAAGAACGACTCTTGAACTTTTTATAAAGATAATTTTTTCAAGAGAAAAATAAATATTTTGTAGAAAAAGCACACGTCTATCACGTGTGCTTTTAGAACCAACAAAAAGCGTGGTATACTATTATCCATCATAACCTGACGTATCTATGAAATTTATTATAGGAATCATCGCTATCGCTATTGGGATCCTTATGGTAATAAAAACCGAAGGAGTGCTGCTGACTTTTGGAAGAATAAACTGGGCAGAAGAACATCTTGCCACCAGCGGTGGTACGCGAACATTTTATAAATTACTTGGGGTTCTCATTATTATTCTGGCCCTTATGGGAATGACAGGATTTTTAGGGTCACTTATTTTGGGATTTTTTGGTCCTCTATTTGGCGGATTAGCACAATAATAGTTTAAACGATATGGTGTACCATTCAGGCAATCAACTTATTGATCCCTATCTCATCTTTGAAAAGGTACATCTTTCTCCAGGAATGCATGTCGCTGATTTGGGATGTGGAAAAACAGGACAAATTATTTTTCCTGCCGCAAAAATGTTGGGAGAAAGAAGTTTGCTGTATGCTGTTGATATTGTAAAAGACGTGTTAGAAATTATAAATAAACGAGCAAAAATTGAAAATTTTGTTAATGTTCATACTATTTGGTCAGATGTAGAGCGTATTGGAAAAACAGCTATTCCCCAAAATAGTCTCGATGTGGTATTTCTTGTGAATACTCTGCATCAGTCAGAAAACAGACACGCAATATTAGAAGAAGCAAAACGGCTTATGAAAAAAAAAGCACGTCTTGCCATAGTAGATTGGATAGAAGACAGTTTATCCTTTGCTCCCAAAAAAGAACGACTGGTAAATTTTACCGATATTAAATCGTGGGCAAAAATGCACGGCATGGCTATTCAAGAAGAATTTCTTATGGGAAAATACCATCAGGGTATTGTGCTCTACAGAAATGAGTAAATATGAATAGGGGGGAAACAAAAAAAGAAATTGGCGTTTGGGGAGAACAAATAGCCGCAACGTATTTGCAAGAACATGGCTACTGTATCGCCGAACAAAATTTTTTTGCTCGTGGGGGTGAGATAGATATCATTGCGTGGCATACAAAAGAACTCTTTGGGAGAACACTTTGTTTCATAGAGGTAAAAACACGCAGTAATATAAATAGAGCTGCAGAACAAGCAACACAAGGAAAAAAATTGCAAAAAATAATTAAGACTGCACAAAAATATTGTGCAAAAAGAAGTATCAACATCCAACAAACTCCTATCCAGTTTGAACATATCAGTATCTACAAACAGAAAGCAACCGAGCCAAAAATTATTCACCACATTATTCCCATATGGAGCTAAATATTGACAAAACTACCAATTATTGCTATTATGACGGTATATAACCGTAGCATTATTTACATGCTGCGTTTTTTTTACCCTAAATATTTATATAAGATCCTTCCAGCCGTAGCCTTGGCGTAGGTTGGTTAACTGTAAAACACTATGTCAGAAATTGCAAAAGCAATCCAACATATTTGCGACGAAAAAGAACTTGAATACGATGTGGTTATCGAAGCCATCGAATCAGCCCTTGCCGCTGCATATAGAAAAGATTTTGGAAATAAACAACAAAACATCAAAATAGAATTTGATCCAATGACCAGTGATATCCAAGCGTGGGATGTCAAAGAAGTCGTTGAAGATATTGATGATGAAGCACTTGAATCTGCCCAAGAACAACTTGCCGAACTTCGGGAACACGCACGAGAACAAGGACGAGAAATTACAGAAGAAGAAACTGATGATATCGTTCGGTTCAATCCCAAAACAGAGATTATGCTCAAGGAGGCAAAAGAAATTAAAAAAACAGCCAAAATAGGAGATATTTTGGAAATTGTTCTTGATATTCCAGGAGACTTCGGACGCATGGCTGCACAAACTGCAAAGCAAGTGGTCATCCAAAAACTTCGTGAAGCAGAACGAGTGGGAGTATTTGATGACTTTAAGTCACAAGAAGGAAAAACCGTACAAGGAGTAGTACAACGACGAGATCGAAGCGGAGTTGTGATTATTGACCTTGGAAAAATCACTGGAATTTTGCCACCACAAGAACAAATTCTACGTGAACAATATAGACCGGGGAATCGTATGAAGTTTTTTATTTCAGAAGTAGAAATGACAAACAGAGGACCACAAATTATTCTTTCACGATCAAACAAAAAAATGGTTGAATCTGTTTTTGCTCAAGAAATTCCAGAAATTGCTACGGGAGAAGTAGTGGTAAAAGGTATTGCTCGCGACGGAGGAAATCGATCAAAAGTTGCGGTATATACCGACGATGATAACATTGACCCAATTGGTTCATGTATTGGGCAAAGAGGAAGTCGTATCACCACAATCATCGAAGAGCTTGGTGGAGAAAAAATTGATGTCATCCAATACAGTGATGATGCAGAAGACTTCATTAAACATGCCCTCTCTCCAGCAAAAATTCTTCGCGTTGAATTAAATGAAGAAACCAAAGAAGCCATTGCCCATGTAG
>CAZEYK010000010.1:21827-29946 GCA_964516055.1 uncultured Gammaproteobacteria bacterium | reverse complement strand
GGAACAGAAAAAATTCAAAAATGGTTGGAAGGAAAGGAACCAAAAAAGGTTATTTATGTGAAGGGAAAATTGGTTTCGGTTGTTGTGTAATTTTTTATAGAATACGGATTTAACGGGGAAAAAAGGATTTTTTATTTTAGGGGGGTATGCTGGAGGGGCATTTGATTAATAAAATTATTAATTCCAAAAGTAAAACATTTGCCGTGTTGTGTTTTTGTTTTTTGATTGGGGTGAGTGTGGCGTCTTTGTGTGTATTACGATTCGATTTTTTTTATTGGCTTTTTTGTTGTTTTGTTTTTTTGAGTCTATTAATTGTGGTATGGAAAAATGCCTGGTGGCGGTTTGTAGTGCTGTGTTTATTGTTTGTTCTCATTGGCATTTTTCGGTATCAATTGGCATTTCCTGTTGTAGGGAATGATTCTCTTGTTGCGTACAATGATACGGAACAACTATTGACTGGATATGTGGTTGCTGAGCCAGATATCCGAATGGATGGTATCCGATATATTGTTTGGGTGTTTGTGCGTGAAGGAGCACAAGCTGTGTCAGGGAGAGTATATTTGAAGTCTGAGTTGTATCCACGGTATCGCTATGGTGATGTCCTTGAAATGAATTGTCGATTGAAAACACCAGAGCCGATAGAAGATTTTCGATATGATATGTATTTGGCAAAGTTTGGGGTATTTAGTATTTGCCAATCAAAAGGGGTGAAAAAAATTGGAGAGGGGAATGGAACTGTTTTTTTGCGTGGGATTTTTGGAGTAAAGGAAATTGTTGCCGAAAAAATTAACAAATTATGGCATGAACCGTATGCAAGTTTTATGGCGGGATTGCTGTATGGATATCGGGGGGGATTAGGACGGTTGAATGATTTGTTTGCTATTACCGGGGTGACGCATATTGTTGCTATTTCTGGGTACAACATCACAATTATTTCTTCTATTTTGATTGCCTTTTTTGTGCACTTGTCTGTGCCACGTAAGCGGGCATTTTGGTTTGTGGTGGTAGGAATTACGGTATTTGTTCTTTTTGCTGGTGCAAGTGCATCTGTTGTGCGGGCGGGAGTGATGGGGGTCCTTGTTCTTTTTGCTCGGCATATTGGGCGGGCATCTCGGGTAGGGAATGTCATGCTATTCACTGCGGTATTTATGACATTTTATAATCCATTTGTCTTTATATGGGATGCTGGGTTTCAATTATCATTTTTATCTACATTGGGGTTGGTGTATTTAACACCGTTGATTGAGCCGTATGTGAAAAGGGTTCCCGAGGTGCTTGGGATTCGTGAATCATTAGTGTCTACGCTCTCAGCAACATTGGTAACATTGCCGTTAATTTTGTATCAATTTGGTCGGTTGTCGTTGGTTGCTGTTGTGGTGAATGTGCTGATTTTATGGATATTACCATTTATTATGTTTTTGGGTTTTGCTGCTGTTATGACCACTTTTTTGTTTCTTCCTATGGCAACAGTTATTTCATGGATTGCTTGGGTATTGATGAAGTATATTGTAGTGATTGTTACTTTTTTTGCATCGTTGCCGTTTGCTGCTATAAATATACGTTTTCCGTTGTGGTTGGTGGTGCTGTGTTATGTGGGGATGGTATACTTGGTACATAAAAAAATAAATAGCATATGAAAAAAATAGTTGGATTTGTTTGTACCTTATTAGTCATTACCCTTGGGCTTTTGCAAATGGTCCATGATGATTCTGTTGCAAGTGAGGTGGTACAAGAAAATCTAGATGGACAATTAACAATACATTTTTTGGATATTGGACAAGGAGATGCGACGTTTATTGTATTTCCTGATGGTACGCAGATGCTGGTTGATTGCTCTATTGATGCTCGAATTTTGGAGGCGCTTGGTGATGTTATGTCTTTTCATGATAATACCATTGACTATCTAGTTATTACGCATCCTGACAAAGATCATTATGGGGGGTGTGTTGATGTACTGGATCGATTTGATGTTGGACAGGTTATCTATAATGGGTATGAAAAACAGGATAGTGTATTTTGGTTGGAGTTTTGGGATGTTATTCAGGCGGAGCAAGCTGAATATACGGAAGTTACACAATTAACTCATTGGGAGATTGTGAGTACGTCTGTGCAGTTTTTATATCCAGATCATTCATTACGAGATAATCCGCATATTCCAGGAGATGAGTCTACCACCGTTGATGCAAATAATGGATCAATTGTGCTGTTACTTTCTTATGGTACTGTGGATGTGTTGATGACGGGGGATGCGGAGCAAAAGTTGGAAGAATATTTGATAGAAAAGTACGGTGACAAACTTGATGTGGACGTATTAAAGGTTGGACATCATGGTAGTAATACGTCTTCCATTGATCCATTTCTTGCTGTGACTACGCCGGAACATGCTGTTATCTCTGTGGGAGTAGACAATCGGTATGGTCATCCATCGCCTCGTGTTTTGAAGCGATTTGAGCGGGCGAGTAGTACTATTTGGCGGACAGATAGACAGGGGACTATTACGCTTACTACTGATGGCACACAATTTTCTTTTTCACCTGAGCGGTAATTTGCTATACTTACTTCCGCAATAGAGTACTCATTAATTTTGGGACATGCTATGAAAAATATGTTACCGCGTTGTTGTATTATTTTATTAGGATGTCTTTTTTTTGTAACGCCTGTTTTTGCTGCCATTAGTTTTGTGAGTCAAGGTATTTGGTTGAGTGATGACCATGCTTTTGCCGGGGATACGGTAAAGATTTATACAGTTGTGGTAAATAATAATTTTTATTTATTGTCTGCGGATGTTCAATTTTTTAATAATGATCAGCTTGTTGATACGGTTTCTGTAAGCAGTCTTCCTTTTGAGGAAGCGCGTCAGGTGTGGGTGGAGTATACACTCCCTGCAGGAGATAATGCGTTGAGAGCGGTGGTTACTAATTTTGTTGCTACAAATGAATCGGGAGGGGTAGAACCTATTTCGAGTGATCATGTTGCGGGATTTCAGTCTGATAAAACATATACTATAGATACTGACACCGATGGTGATAATATTGGAAATACTGATGATCCTGATGATGATAATGATGGGTTGAGTGATGCTAAAGAACTTGAATTGGGAACGGATCCATTGAATGCCGACACTGATGGTGATGGATTGACTGATAATGATGAAGTAACGAAGGGGCTTAATCCAAAAAGTGCAGATAGTGACGGGGATGGATATGCTGATGGCGTTGATTTGTTTCCTACTAATTCGAATGAATGGGCAGACGTTGATGGAGATGGTATTGGGGATACTAGTGACCTTGACGATGATAATGATGGGTTATCTGATATTGAAGAGAAAGCCTTTGGGAGTGATCCTTTGAATGTTGATACGGATGGTGATGGCGTGACGGATATGGATGAAAAAATACATGGAAGCAATCCAAATAAAAGTGATAGTGATGATGATGGTATTTCTGATAAAGATGAACTTGCGTTAGGAACGAATCCTGCAAGTAATGATAGCGATGGTGATGGTATATCCGATGCGGATGAACGTGAGGCTGGAACAAATCCCGCAAATGAAGATAGCGATAGTGATGGGTTGCGTGATGGTGAAGAATTACAAAAAGGAACGGATCCATTGAATGCCGACACGGATGGTGATGGAGTAGAGGATTTGGTAGATATTTTGCCACTTGATGCAACCGAGTCTGTTGATACTGATCTTGATGGAGTGGGGAATAATCAAGATTTAGATGATGATGGAGATGGAATTCTTGATGAGGAGGAAGAACGAGCGGGGACTGATCCTTTGAAAGCTGATAGTGATCGAGATGGATTTTCAGACAAGCAAGAACAGGATTATGGAACAAATCCTTTGTCTAATGATACGGATGAAGATGGTATACTTGATGGCAGTGATGATAATCCTTTGGTACCGGATAGTCATATTGTTGAATGGGTTGTTCAGCTGGGTGCTTTATTTTCTTTTTTGTTAGCTATTGTATTTTATGGGGTATATTTTTTTAAAAGTAGAGCATACTAATTTATTCCGGATATTCAATACTGTTTACGTGCCAATTTTTTTGGTTGTAATTTTTAGTTTATGTTTGTGTATTCCTACGAGTGTATTTGCCATGGATACGGATAATGATGGTTTGAATGATGAATTGGAATTGATGTATGCCACTGATGTTGGTAATCCTGATACCGATGGTGACGGATATTTTGATGGGGAAGAAGTTACGTTTGATTATTCTCCTCATTGTGGCGATGGAAAATGGATGAATGAGTGTGATTTTGATAACGATGGACTTAATGATTGGTTGGAGCGATGGTTTGGCAGTTCATTAAATTCACAAGATACTGATGGTGATGGGTATTCTGATTTTGATGAAGTTATGCGTGGTTATAGTCCAAAAGAGGCCTTTGGTGAATCATTGTTTAATAGGTATATTGAAGTGGATAGGACAACGCAACGATTATATTATTATGTTGATGGTGTGAAGGTATTGAATTTTCCCGTGTCTACGGGGAATCCAGGGACGGAAACTCCTGAGGGAACATTTCAAATAGAGCGGATGATAGCAGAAAAAAGTTATGTAGGGCCGGGGTATGATATTCCGGGTGTTACGTGGAATATGCAATTTAAGCCGATGTACTATATTCATACGGCATTTTGGCATAATGATTTTGGTAAAAAAACGCATTCTCATGGATGTATTAATTTACGGGAGAAGGATGCGCAGTTTTTGTATAAATATATGGATGTGGGGGTTGAAATTCTGGTTGTGGGAGAAACGCCAGCGAATTATGTTGTAGGAAGTTGAAAAATAGCAATTAGTAATAAATAGCACAGTTATGGATGGTCGGACGCTTAGGGCTATACGGAGAAGGATATTAGATTGGTATGCAATACATCAGCGGGATTTACCGTGGCGGAAAACACATGATTCGTATCATATTTTGGTAAGTGAGGTGATGTTACAGCAAACGCAAGTGGGAAGAGTAATAGAAAAGTATCATGAATTTTTGACTCGATTTCCGACTATTGATGTGCTTGCTCGGGCTCGTGCATCGAGCGTGATTAAGACGTGGAAAGGATTGGGATACAATCGTCGGGCACTTTTTTTGCAAAAAACTGCCCGTGCTGTGGTTCGTGAACATGGGGGAAATTTTCCACGTACGTTAGAAGAGTTAAAAAAACTTCCGGGAGTAGGAGATTATACGGCACGAGCAATATTATCTTTTGCATTTGAACAATCTGTTCCAATGATGGATACCAATCATCGGCGATTTTATCAGCGGGTATTTTTTGGGTTAGCACAGAAGAATGATTCAGAATTATTAGTAGAAGCTGAATATATTTTTCCAAAGAAATACGTTTATGATTGGAATCAGGCGTTGATGGATTTTGGGCCGTTGGTTTGTTTGACGAGAAAACCTCGATGTGTAGATTGTCCCGTGAGAAAATATTGTGTTGCGTCTCCGAGTATTATGGAGCAGGAAACACAGAATATAGAACAAAAGAAACATAAAAAAAAGATTCCTTTTCATGATACGGATCGATACGTTCGGGGAAGGATTATTGATTATTTGCGTGAACAATCGGTAGGAAATACTGTACAGATACAGACATTATTTCCAAAGGTTGGTGATGAACGATTTGAAAAGATTTTGCAAGGCTTGGTACGGGATGGGTTGGTGAAACAAGAGGGATATTTGGTGCGATTACCATGATGAGTATTGATATTAGGGTTAGATTGATTTTGTGTAGTATTTGAGGTACAGTACCATATATATATTTAACTGATATTTTATGATTTTATTACTCCGTTGGATTATTAATGCTGGGGCATTACTTGGTATTGCCTATATGTTTTCAGGGATTGAGGTGCAAGGATTTTATGCGGCACTTATTACGGCCCTTATTCTTGGGTTAATTAATGCTGTGGTTCGTCCTGTTATTTTGTTTTTGACATTACCACTTAACGTGTTAACTCTTGGGTTATTGACGTTTGTTATCAATGGGTTGTTGTTTTGGTTTGTGAGTACGGTGGTGAAAGGATTTGAAGTAACCGGTTTTTGGCCAGCGTTTTGGGGAGCTATTGCGATGAGTGTGGTGGGTATTGTTACTGGGTGGTTTTTGAAAAAGGCGTAAGCTTGAGATTTAAGGAATAAACATATTTGTCATATGGCAAAAGGGTCAAGAAAAATTTTATCTGTTGGCGGATCTATTATTATTCCTCATGCGGGGTTTGATGTTGGATTTTTGAAAAAGTTTAAAAAACTTATTTTAAAACATGTTGCTGCGGGGGAGAAATTTATTTTGACAATTGGTGGTGGTGGTACGTGCCGGCAGTATCAAGATGCGGCAAGTGAAGTAACTAAACTTACGCATGAAGATTTGGATTGGATTGGCATTCATTCTACCATTTTTAATGCGCAGTTTGTTCGGTATTTATTTAAAGATTATGCGTATAAAGACGTGATTACGAATCCTACAAAGAAGGTAAATACGAGTAAACCAATTATTATTGCTGCGGGATGGAAACCTGGTTGTTCTACTGATAAAGATGCTGTCCTTTTGGCAAAGACGTATGGAGTAACGGAAGTGATGAATTTATCTAACATTGAGTACGTGTATGATAAAGATCCCAATATGCATCCGAATGCAAAACAGATTGAACAAATTACGTGGCAATCATTTCGAGATCATATTGTTGGACATGACTGGACACCTGGAAAAAGTGCGCCGTTTGATCCTATCGCGAGTATGCAAGCGCAGCAACTTAGGCTAAATGTTTCTATTATTGATGGAAAAAATTTGCGTGAAGTTCATAAAGCGCTATCTGGAAAACAGTTTAAAGGAACGGTGATTCATCCATAGTATTTTTCTAGATATTATATAAAACGTTCTTATTTTGGGCGTTTTATTGTATTTTTTGGCGCTTTGCTATAGAGTACCTTTATATATGATACAAGATGATTCTCATTATCACATTTATTCCACTACCAAGGATGCCTGGGATGGAATGATGACGGCTATTCAATTAGCACGCAAGTCCATTTATTGGGAGTTGTATATTTTTGTTGATGATGAAGTGGGAACTACTTTTTTTGATGTTTTGGAAAAAAAGGCAAAAGAAGGAGTGGATGTAAAGCTTATTGTTGATTGGTTTGGTAGCTTTTTTTTATCACGGAAAAAAGTTAAGGCATTAAAGGCTGCTGGAGTGGATGTACAGATTTTTCATGCTAGAATGCACCGATATCGTGGATGGTATAAAATTTTTCGTAGTAGAACACATAGAAAAATGCTTATTGTTGATGAACAAATTGGCTTTATTGGTGGAGTAAATATTCATAAAAGCATGGAGGATTGGTTGGATATTCATATTCGGCTTGAGGGTGTTATTGTTCGTTCACTTTTGCGAGAATTTGCTAAACAGTATCTTGTATCTGGAGGGAAGCGTTCGCTTGTTCGGCATATATTATCTTATAAAAAACGTCATTTTTTGAAAAATATTCGATTGGTTTTTGATGATGCACATGAAAAAAATTCTTCTGTGAGGGATGTGTATCGACAAGCATTTTTGAAAGCAAAGCAGCGGGTTATTTTGTTTACTCCATATTATCTTCCTGATAAACAATTTATTCAGTTGTTATGGAAAGCGCGTAAGCGGGGGGTAAAGATAGATTTATTACTTCCCTTTCGGAGTGATATACGTATCGCTACGTATGCGGCGTATGCGTGGTTTGGTATTTTATCTACTATGGGAATTAATGTCCGTTTTACCAAGCAGATGATGCATGGAAAGGGTATTATTGTTGATGATGATTGGGCTATGGTGGGGAGTAGTAATATTACTCAAGATAGTTTTTTTGATCATTATGAAGCGAATGTCGCTTTCAAGGATAAACAATTTGTAAAAACGTTGACAGCCGTACTAAGTAAGTGGTTTGCGGCGTCTGTTTCGCTTCAAGACATTGGATGGAAAAAACGAGGAATATGGCAACGGACAAAAGAGTGGTTGTGTTCTATGATATATCGTGTGTGGCATCATTAAGGTACTATCTTTGTGTGATGTGTGATTTTTTGTAATTGTATTATGGAACATATTCGTTTAGATAGACCTCTCGCAGATAGCAT
>CAZEYK010000010.1:0-21817 GCA_964516055.1 uncultured Gammaproteobacteria bacterium | reverse complement strand
AGCATGAGACCACAAAATCTTAGCGAATTTGTTGGACAAGAACATCTTGTTGGAGAAGGAAAAATTTTAAGAACATTGATTGAAAATAAAGATATCCATTCTTTTATTTTTTGGGGTCCGCCTGGTGTGGGAAAAACAACGTTGGCTGCTATTATTGCACATGAATTAGAATCAGAATTTATTGCTCTTTCTGCCGTGATGAGTGGTAAAGATGATTTAAAAAAGGCAATAAAACATGCCGAGTTTTTGATAGAAAAAGAACAAAAGAAAACAGTATTGTTTATTGATGAGATTCATAGATGGAACAAGGCACAGCAAGATGCACTTCTTCCCTATGTTGAAAAAGGCGTTGTTACGCTTATTGGTGCTACGACAGAAAATCCTTCTTTCGAAATAATTTCTGCGTTGTTATCAAGGTCTCAGGTTTTTGTTTTGCATCATCTTCATGAGAAAAATATTGAGCAACTTATTGTGCGGGCTATAAAAGATAAGAAAAAAGGTTTTGGAAATATTTCATTAATTGTATCTCAAGAAAACATTTCAGTCCTTGCCACACTCGCTGGTGGGGATGCAAGACAAGCATTGAATGGATTGGATTTGGCGGTTAAGGCAAAAAAGGTACGAGAAGGGGATTCTGCTATACTGTTGACGAAAGATGATATTACAGAAGCCTTTCAAAGAAATCATTTAATATTCGACAAAAATGGAGAAGAATTTTATAATCTTATTTCTGCATTGCACAAGTCGATGCGTGGTTCTGATCCTCATGCGTCGCTCTATTGGTTGGCAAGAATGTTGGAAGGTGGCGCTGATCCATTATACGTTGCAAGAAGATTGTTGCGATTTGCGAGTGAAGATATTGGTATGGCCAATGCTGAGGCAATGATTCAGGCAAATGCGGCGTATGATGCGTGTCATAACATTGGGTATCCTGAATGTACTGTTCATTTGGCGCAAGCAGTGGTGTATTGTGCGAAATCTAAAAAATCCAATGTATTATATACTGCGTATAAAAAAGCGGCTAAGGATGCAAAACAAACGTCTCATTTGGGGGTACCTCTTCATTTAAGAAATGCCCCTACATCCTTTATGAAAGATATAGGCTATGGGAAGGATTATAAGTATAATCCAGATTATGACAGTCCTGTTGAACAAGATTATTTTCCAAAAGAATTAAAATATAAACAATATTTTTAATATTGTTTATTCGAGGGTTATTTTCCTTTTTTGTTCACCTAGGTGCTCTATGAGCACTTTTTTTATTTTTTTATTTTGGAGTAGGCTATTGATTTTTTCTGGCCATTCTATAATGGTAATGGTGTTGCTATCTTCTAGATATTCTTCTACGCCAATTTCGATAAGTTCTTTTTCATTATCAATTCGGTACGTATCGATATGAATAAGCTGTGTTATCTCTTTGGGATTTTTTGGCACGGTGTATATGTTCATGATGGGGAAGGTGGGACTCGTAATTTCTTTTTGTATTCCTAGTCCTTTTGCTATAGCCTTGGTAAGGCTGGTTTTCCCTGTCCCAAGGTTTCCTGTGAGGGTGATAATATCCCCTGGCTGGAGTGTGGAGGCAATAGTTTGGCCGATTTTTTTTGTGTCTTCTTGACAGGTACTGATAAATTCCATACGATAGTTGATACACGTTTACTATATGTATTATAAATATGGCTCAGTCTTCTACAAATATCATGGAATACGTATTTGAAGAGACGGGTTCTCGTGTGATTGTTTTTGATCGAAAATCAGTGGTATTTACGCTTTGTGCTGACCATAATTTTTCTGATGAAGATCGTATTCGTGAAGCAATTTGGATTCATGTGTTGCTTCGTATGATATATGAGTCTTCAAATCGTCGCAAGCCTTTGTCGCTTCTTATTGATCTTCATAAAACTCATGGTAGGCCTATTTCTCGTGCGCTTGCGCAGATGTATCAGCAGATTTTTTCTACTGCTCATCATATTACAAAAATTTGTGTGGTGGGAGATTTTTTTCAGTGCGTTTCGTTAAAGAACATTATTATGACAATCCCTGACGTAGGAGAAAAAGTGCAATTTTTCCTTAATTATCAGCAGGGAAAAGAATGGTTAAAGTGGACGCATTAGCTGCTCATACTGTTACTATCGTATATATACAGAACCCCCGCCAGAAGCGAGGATTTTTTGTTCTGTTTTTTTGGCTTTTTATTGAGGGAGGGGGAATGATTGGCACATTTCTGTTACTTGTTGGTGAATGCGCTGTAGTTTTGTTTCGTCGTGTATGTTTGAAAGTGCTTCATGGATAAACTGCGCAACAGTTTTCATGTCGTTTTCCTTCATACCACGGGTTGTGAGTGCTGGTGTGCCAAGGCGGATTCCTGAGGGATCAAATGGGCTTCGTGGGTCGTGGGGAACGGTATTTTTGTTTACAGTGATACCTGCAAGACCAAGTGCTTTTTCGGCAATTTTTCCGGGAATATCTTTATTGTGTAAGTTTATCAGCAGTAAATGAGTGGTTGTGCCACCGGTCATAAGGTAGTATCCGTGTGATTGGAGTACTTCTGCGAGTATTTGTGCATTACTGACTATTTGTTTCGCATACGCTTTAAATTCAGGTTGCATGGCCTCTTTGAGGGCAACAGCGATGGCTGCTGTTTGATGATTGTGTGGACCGCCTTGAATTCCTGGAATAATCGCTCTGTCTACAAGGGTTGGTATGTTTTCTTTTGTTCGTTCTACTTTTTGTAGTGGTGTTGAAGGATTTCCATTACAGAGGATCATGGCGCCCCGAGGTCCACGAAGGGTTTTGTGTGTTGTGGTGGTTACCACATCGGCTACTCCAACTGGATTTGGGTGGACACCACCAGCAACAAGTCCTGCCACATGGCTCATGTCTGCTAGATGAAAGGCTCCTACTTCGTCTGCAATTTCTTGGTATTTTTCCCATTCATATTGTTGTGGGTAGGCACTTCCACCGCTCACGATGAGTTTTGGTTTGTATTCCTGAGCGAGTTTGCGCATTTCATCAATATCAATAAATCCATCTTTGCGGCAGCCGTATTGGACACTATTGTATATTGTTCCTGAGAAATTTATTTTTAATCCATGTGTCATGTGCCCACCGTGGAAAAGTTTGAGTCCCATAACGGTGTCTCCTGGATTGAGTAAGGCAAAATATACGGCTAGGTTTGCTGGGCATCCTGAATGTGGTTGCACATTTGCATGATCTGCGCCAAAAAGTTCTTTGGCTCTATCTCTTGCAAGGTTTTCTACTTTGTCGACAATGTCACAACCACCATAATAGCGCATACCTGGATAGCCTTCGGAGTATTTGTCTGTGAGTCTGCTGCCAAGTGCTTCGAGTACGGCTTGTGATGTGTGGTTTTCTGAGGGGATCATTTCAAATCCGTTTGTTTGTCTTTTGGTTTCTTGTTCAATAAGCTCTTTGATTTGAGGATCTTGTTTTTGTAAGTGGAAAAACATAAAAGAATTGTTATGATGAATAAGAAAAACAGTACGTTTTTTGGAACGTTGTTCTGTGTTACTTATTTGAATTCAAGGGATTTGAAAATCATAGAATAGTTCTGAATTAAAAACTATTTAGGTTCTTCGAGGTATTTGTAGATAACTTCTTTTGCCTCACGAATACAGGCTTCTTCAAAACTTTGATCAAAATGTTCCAGTTTCCCTCCAGGAAAAAACCATGGGGTGATACCTGATTCTTTTTGTTCTCGATTGAGCAAAACTTTATTGTGTTCTATAATAACGGGTCCTGAGGCAATAATGGTGTGTGGAGGTAATTCCATACGTTCTTGACTTTATTATAGTGGTGCCGTAGGCTAAAGGTATTCTCCATTATTTGTTCTTGTGGAAATGCCTGTCTGCCATATAATACCATTGTCTTGATAGAGATGCAAAACAGCTATGAATAGGGACTTTTTTGTGTTAGATAGTACAATTTCTCGTACCAAAGAGAGCTTACGCGTGCTTGAAGATATTGCTCGATTTTCGCTTTCTCATCCATATAGCGCTGATGAATTTCGTCAGATTCGTCATACGTTGTTTTCTTTGGAACATCGTATTGGAGTGGGTGGATTAATTAGTTCTCGATCCACCACCGTTTCTGATGAAGAAGAACGGAATGGGTTTTTTTTGCCAAATCAAACATTGTGGTCACTTGTGCGGGTTAATGTTGCGCGGGTTACAGAATCGTTTCGGGTGTTGGAAGAGTTTGTTCGTTTGTATCATCCGAGTATTGCGAAAGATGTAGAAGATTTGCGATATAAAGTGTATTCTCTTGAAAAAATAGTATTGAGTCAAACGCCGCAGTATTCGTTGTATCAATATTTTGAAGAAGGTATTGTATGTCCAATGGCTAGCATGGTTGATGATCTTACTACATGTATAGATAAAGGGGCTAAGATGGTGGTTCTTCGAGATGTTGAGTCGCCAAAGCATTTGGTATATGCAAAGGCAAAACAGTTGTGTTTGTATTTGCAGGAACAACGGCTTGCCGTGGGAAATACTGATCCGGTGTTGTTGTTATTGGCTGGCCATGTTGATTTGGCGGTACAGCTTCCTGTTGATGGTGTTCATCTTGAACAAGGTGATGTGGATGTGCAGCAAGCGCGATGGAAACTGGGGAGTAAGGCAATTATTGGTCGGGCAAATTCTACGATTGAAGAACTGGCTGCGTCTGTTGAATATGGTGTTGATTATGTTACGTATGGACCTATTTTTGCTCATGAAGGACAAGTGGCTGTTGGTACTACACAATTAGCAGAAATTGTTGATCGTTTGGAAACGCCATTTGCGGTATGTGGGGGAATACAAAAAGACACCGCGGATGCGGTGTACAGGGTTGTGATTCGAAATCTGTTTGTTGAGGGTGCGGATAGTCGAGCGTTTTTTTAGTCGTTGTGTAGTGATTTTGTGACGTAGGTTCCTTGTTTTTTGTAGCCAAGTTTGCGGTAGTAGCCGCGAACGCCAACGCCTGAAATAACGGCGCTTTTTTTATACCCGTGTTTTTTTGCGATGTTTTCTGCTGTTTGTACTAATTTTTTTCCGAGTCCTTTGTGTTGGCTTACCGCAACGGTTCCTGATTTTCCAATACCAACAAGTTGTCCGTAGGTGTGTAATTCGCGGATGAATGCGGTATGTTCAAGTGGTCCTATGTGGAGGAGTGTGGTGAGTTGTGTTATTTCTGTTTCTGAAATGAGATCCGTGTGCTGTCCTTTGTTTTTTTCAGAATGACCTAGGTTTTTGTTTGGAAGACGTAACCGAAGGAAACCAAAGACAGCCGTTCGTTTTGGATCTTCGAAGGTAATGAAATATTCTCGTCCACCAATGGTGTCATATTCATCTACAAATAATTGGGGTACGGTGTCTGGCGGAATGTTTTTTATTTGGCGACCAATTTCTCGACAGCGCAGGCAAACACAGGTTTCTCCATTTTTTTCTAATTGTGCAATGAGGTCTTGGCGAAGATTGGTGATTTTGTTTCCATCAATAATTTCGCTTTCTGGAATGTCGCGAATAAGGCGAGAAATACGGCAATATCGGGGTGTTGCTCGTTTCATTTCTAGGAGGGCTTGAAATAATGGTTTGACGCCATACGATTGGTATCGACCATCTTTGAGCCATTGAAATAGTTCTGCTGATTCAATTACGGTGTTTGGATAAATTTTTATCATGTCTGGTTTGAAACTTGGATCGCTGAAAAGCCGTTTGTACATGTTTACATCATGTTCGGCTGTGGTTCCTGGAAGGTCTGGCATGAAGTGAAGGTCGACTTTGAATCCAGCTATGCGTAGGAGAAGAATGGCTTTTCGAAATTGATCGACCGTGTGGCCTCGTTTTACTAATGTTAGAATATTGTCGTCTGGAGCTTGGAGTCCAAGTTCGATGCGAGTACATCCTTGACGACGCATGTGATATATCGTTTTTGGTGTGATGGCATCTGGACGTGTTTCGAGTGTGATGCCGATGATTCGGTGTTTTGCTGTTTCATTATAGCGTTGTTCTTTTTCAAGTGCGTCTTGAAGTGCGGTGAGTGGTTTGTTTTGCCAATCTTCTTCGGTGGTTTGTGCGGTGGGGGTTCTTCTGGTGAAATTGTTGCATGCGCGAAATGACTCAAGAATATACCAGTATTGATATTTGAGCGTGTAGGCATTCCAGGTGCCGCCTTTGGTAATGTATTCAATTTTGTCACAGGGGTGCCCATTTTTTTCGAGCATGTTGATTCTTCCTTGCATGAGGGTGTAGGGGTTGAAATCTAATCGTAATGAGCGGGCGGCTGCTGGTTCACTGGCAATATAACTTTTGGGCATGCGAACTTCTGTGGGGCAGTAAATACATTTTCCTGGGCAAGGATATGGTTTGACGAGTGAGGTAATCACCGCTATGCCTGAAAGGCTTCTGATGTTTGCCTTTCTGATGAAATGTTCGACGTTTTCATCTTTTTTGACCCTTTTTTCTTTGAGGAGTTTGTGGTAGGCTTTGAGTAATTTTTGATTTGATGGTTGTGGAATTTTGAGTTCACTGCATTTTTTTCTTCGGAGATCATCAAATTTTGCCTTTGTTTGAGGCTTTTTTTCAATAATATAGTAAATGATTTGTTCGAGGGTATCGGCGTTGTTCATAGGATGATAGTGTTAAAGTATACTAAAATATGGGAAAAAATCAACCCCGCTACGCCAAAAGTTTCGCGGGGCAAGGGGTCCCTCTGTGGGATTATTAATTACTGTTTTATGAATGATTACATAAAAATGAATAGAGATGCCTATAATGCGGTGGCTGATTTGTTTTCGAGTACTCGGCAATACCTGTGGGATGATATGAAAGACTTGGGAACATACGTGAAAATGGGGGATCGAGTGTTGGATCTGGGATGTGCAAATGGAAGATTGCATGAACTTTTTGAGCAAGCGACTGGGGGATCGTTAGGAGTTGAGTATGTTGGATTGGATCAGAGTGAAGAATTAATTGCGATTGCAAAAAAGGCGTATAGAGAAAGTGAATTTGTGGTGGGGGAGATGTGTGCGCTTCCTTTTGATGATGATTCTTTTGATGCTGTTTATTGTATTGCGGTATTTTGTCATTTGCCCCCAGAAAAGCATGAACAAGTACTTACTGAAATGAAGCGTGTGTTAAAACCGGGAGGGTATTTGATTATGACCAATTGGAATGCGTTTAATGATTGGGTACAAGATAAAGTGAATAAAGGAAAATATACGACGGAGGATCAGAAAAATTTTATTGTACCGTGGCGGAATGGGCCAGGGGATGTATTGGCAACGCGGTATTATTATGGGTTTGATTTAGAAGAATTGCAGAAGCTTTTTGAAAAGCAAGGGTTTGACGTCCTTGAGCATTATTATGCAAAAAAAGGAGAGCGTGTTGGTATTGAATTAGGAGAAAATATTGTGAGTGTGATGACGAAAAAGAAACAGTGATATATATTTTTTGAGAATTTTAAAAGCGGCTATATTGATATAGCCGCTTTTTTTTGAGAATGAGAGAGACAACCTATGTGGTTTTTTTCCGCTGTGACACTTTCTTACCAAACCGATGGTAAGAAGGAGCCAAAATCAGCATAGGTTGTCTCTTGTTGACACAATACGGGATTATGATTTTCTTTTCAAGAAAAGTAGGGAAATAGTGTCTATTTTAGCGTATTTGTTGTTTTTTTATGTTCCTGTTATCAAACAGGCCACTGGTCCATTCCACATCCAATCGTGTTGGATGGCTTTTTGTAGTCCCGCGACACTAAGGGCACTATTGAGTGAAATGTCGAGGTTTGTTTCTTTTTTTACAAGTGTTTTTGTGGCGTTTAGTTCTTCATTGGTTACAATCCAGCCAGAACCGTTGGTTTGTTGTATTACCTCAATGACGGCTTGTTTGCGATGGGCAACCTGATCTACCACACAGTCAGCGATAGAAACATCGGTAGTTTCTGCGGTATCAAATGCTTCTGCTATTGGATGACAACTGGTGGTTTGGATAATATGAATTTGTATGGGGAGTTTCATGTCAAGGATTGTTTGTCCAATGGCTTGGGCAGTTGTTCCTGATGATGTTGGAATAAATATTGCTTTGAGGTTTGGTATTTTTTCAAGTTCTCTTGCAAGTTCTATATAACCTTCGAGTGCACTATCGTCTGTTGATTGGCGGAGGTTTACAATGTGTTCTTGGTTTCCCAGTTTGAAGGCTTCTTGTTTTGGGCGCTCTACTTGTACGAGGGTTATTCGTTTGTCATCTATTGCTTGTTCAAGAATCTTTTTTTTCAGTTCATTTATTTTTTTGCCAATAAATACTCGTAGGGTTACTTCTTTTCCAGGATTATTTTTGTTATGTTGGCTGATTGCGGTAATGGCGGCAAGGGCGGCATTTCCTGATGATGAAATGACAAAGGTATCAATGTTTTGTTCGCTTTTTATATGATTTTTTATCATGAGGGGAATTGATCTTCCTTTATGTGAACCATATTTGTGTTGATCTTCGCGTTTTAAGTATACATCATGTGCTAATCCTAACGATTTTGCCAGGCCGCTGTAGGGCATTTGAATGGTTTTCATAGAGAATAGAGGGGGCGTAACAATAAGATTATTTGGGTACATGTAGCCAAATAATCTCAGTATCACGTAATAAAAATAAATGATGGGTTGAAAAAGTAGCGTATTTTGCTATAATCGTAAAGCCTTTTATGATTTAATCTTACAAATATGCAATTAGTTTGTCCAGAATGTAAAAATGATGTTGATCTTAGTTCATATACTGATTTGGCCGTTGATCATGTGATTGAATGTCAGATGTGCGGTATTACTCTGCAGATAACAAAGATTGAAGGAGACAAGGTAGAAGCGGAGATTGTGGATGAGGGAAAGTAGGAAAATATTTTTTTATCGGTAATAAAACAGTCAGGTTGGCTGTTTTTTTGTTATAGCTGCTGTATTGTCTCTTCAATCATCCCTCGAAAGCCATGGCTACCAAGGAAGACAATAACGTCTCCTTCTTTTTTGTGTGCAGTGATGTGATGGATGAGTGTATTGTCGTCTTCAATGTAGTGTACGTTTTGGTGTGATTGTGCAATAACGTTTTTGAGTTGTTTTCCATCCATTGCTGGATCTGTTTCGTCTATGTTTGTTTTTACTTGTGTAAGGCGGGGGATGATTACTTCATCGGCGTTGGTGAATGCCTTTTGGTATTGGGGGATAGATGCTGATTTTCTGTTTCCCGTGTTTGGTTCAAAAATAGCGGTAATGGTTCCTGTATATACGGCACGAAGATTGGCAAGCGTGGCTGCTGCTTTTTCTGGAGAGTGGGCAATATCATCAAAGACGGTTAAGGTTCCTTCATGTCGTTTTTCAAGACGGCGTTTCATTCCGCAAAAAGATTTGATGCTGCGGATAATTGCTGCAGTATCAATACCAATATGGTGTGCCATGGCAAATGCGCCTGTGATGTTTTCTGCCATGTATGTGCCGAGCATGGCGCTTTCTATGTGATAGGTTTTTTGTTTGTGGGTGATAGTGAAGGATATTCCTTTTTTTGTTTGGGTTAAGTCGTGGTAGTGGTACTCTTGGTCATTAGATCCATACGTGAGTATGTTTGTTGATGAGTAGGTTCGTAAGATGTTGTTTACGCCAGGATGGTCGGTGTTGGCAACAATGACTCCTTCTTCTGGAATCATGTGAATGAGGTCTTGGAATTCCTTACTGTATGATTCTTCTGTTGGATACAGGTCGGCGTGATCCCAACTTACCGCGGTGAGAAGAAGATGTGTTGGTTTGTAGAGTTTGAATTTTGGTCTATTGTCCCAGCGTGCTGTTTTGTATTCATCTCCTTCGAGGATGCAGTATTTTCCTGTCCCGATGTGTGCTGAGTCAAAACAGTCCCAGGCAAGTCCACCAAACATGTAGCTTGGATCGAGTTTGTTGTCGGTACATATCCAAGAGAGCAATGTTGATGTGGTAGTTTTTCCATAAGTTCCGGCACACACAATGGATTTGTCTTTGATGAAGTATGTGGCAATGGCTTCGGGATAAGACATGTAGGTAAGGTGTTGTTTTTGGACGTAAAGCCATTCGGCATTGTGTGATCCAGCAACATTCCCTACGATGACAAGGTCGGGATTACCTGCTTTGGTCATTTTATCGACATGCCAGCCTGGATAATATGAAATACCTGCATTGTTGAGGTGCGTTGAAATTGGTGGATAGAATCCTTTATCTGATCCGGTAACCTGCCAGCCGTTTTTGTGAAACGCAACGGCAAGGGCGCTCATGGCAACGCCGCAGATACCGATGAAGTGAATGTGTTGTTGTGTTTTCATATCTTGTGTTGAAAATATCCCAGCCAAAAAAATCGTTTGTATGATTTATTGTTCATACGAGTGTAGCTTTCTTTTTTGGTTAATTCAAGGATTGTGAAGTGTGGCGAATAGAGATCAATGATTTCTTGGCGAGTGAATACTTTTTCGGTGAGATGTATTTCTTTCATTATGTAGGTATGTGGTTCAGGACCGGGAGATTGTTTGAGTAAATTTTTTGCATTTTTATCGCCGTCAAGACACAGGGTTTTGAGGAATAAAAATCCTTGTGGTTTGAGTGTTCGGTGAAGTTCTGCTAGGTACGTTTCTCGTTCTTGTTCGTTGAGAGAGTTTGAACTGGTGACATCGATAATAATATCAAAGGTGTTGTCGTCAAAAGGAAATCGTTCCCCAAAGCTTTGTTGAATATAGTCTACTGTCACTTGTTTGATTCTTGCGGCTTCTCGTGCCATACGAATGGCTGTTTGGGAAATTTCTATTCCCGATATGTTGGCTCCCATTGAGGCAAGGTGGTTGGCATTTCGTCCATTGCCAGACCCAAGATCTAGGACACGGAGATTATCTTCTAATTGTTGATGATATTTTTTTCGAAGATATTTAAAAAAATTGCTGGTATCTTTTTGCGGGTTGTCTGTGGGGGAAAGCAGTGTTTGTCTTTGGTATTCTTTTTCCCAAATATGTTTTTGTGCCATAAATATACAGAGGAAGTTTCCTTCCTCTTTTGTTATTAGTTCATTAGTTGTTTGGCATATTTCATGATGTGCATGGCAACGTCAACATTGATAATTTCATGATAGGCTCCCCAGTATGCTTGGGAGTTTGTTTCAAGGAAACGATAAATATTGTCTTGTTTATCATGAATAATGTCTACGCCAACTATTTCATATTGCATGGCTTTGGCAACTTTTAGTGCAATATCTTCTACGGCATTTTTTTCTGTTGGATCGGTGATGTGTATGCCTTCTCCTCCTTGTGAAATGTTATTTCTGAAGTCACCTTCTTTGCCAATTCGTTTCATTACGCCGAGTGATTTACCATTTACGATATACACGCGATAATCACCATCATTTTGTATAAATGGTTGCATGACGAGTTCTGAAATGTCGTAGGGAAGTGCAAGGAGTTCTTCTTTTGATTGTACGATGTATACGTGTTTTCCTTCTGACCCAACGGTTTTTTTTGCAATACAGGGGAATGTGATGTTTTTTTGTATTAGTACATTATCGAGTTCTTCTTCTTTTTGGCAATAGGCGGATGGAATGGTTGGACAGACGTTGTATGTTTTTAGATATGATTGTTGGAAGTATTTATTTCCGTATAGGGGGTGGGTGTAGTGGTGATTATTGATAATTCTGTTTCCATTTTTTTGGAGTAGTTCTGTTACAATTGTTCTATCTATTTTGTTGAGTGGTCTGGTGGTGTTCATAACGACCTCACCAAATTCTTGGAGATTTTTTTGTACTTCTTCAATGCTGTCATAGTTGGCTACGTGAAAATCAATTCCTAGTGTTTGTGCTGCTTCTTTAAGTGAATCTATGCGGAGTCCTTGGGTGTATTTTGTGTAGAAGGTCAATCTGTTTTTTTTCATAGGGTTGATTATGTTGTAAGAAGTTCTTTTAAGAGCGTGAGGTCTGTTTGCCATTGTTTGCCATTAAACCATTCTAACCCTTTAAATTGGCATTTATAGGTGTCCCCAGGTCTTTGGGCTGATCCAAGGTATATGTATTGTTTTCCTGCTTGTGTGGCGTGTTGAATTGCTCTGATCATCATGCCCATGCCGAGAGAGGCATAGAGTGTTGGGCTTAGGTTGTAAAATGGATAGGAGTAGTGGAAGATGTTTTTGTTTTGGTAGCAGATGGCGTAGCCAACGTTTTGTTCATGATATTTGTCATTGTCCAGTGGATCGTTTGAAATGATGTACTGGAGAAGGGTGTTGAAGTTTGATTCTTCGGTTGTGAGGAGCTCTTTTATTTTGTTTGCGGAGAATGTTCCTTCACCAAATTTGTTTTCGTAAAAATCTTTGGCGAGTTTTCCTATGGACCAGTGATAATTTTGGTGGGGGAGTGCGATTGTGTGTACTGCCAGTTCTTCTGTTTTTCTGAGTATACGACGGTTTTCGCTCGATAGTTCAAATTGTGAGAGATCTATACGGACGCTTCTTGTTTGATCCATGTGTCCTTTTCCTACGCGGGTAAAAACATAGCCATCGTTGTATTGCGCGGTAATGTTTTTTTCGGAGAAGTCTTGAATTGTTTGTTGGTTCCAGTGGAGGTAGTGAGACATATAGCGTTGTAGCGTGTAACACTTGGTAGACCTGTTTGTTTTTGAGAGTATTTGTTACAGGGGATGTAGTCTTTGTTTCTTGTTGTTAAAAGAGACTGATCCAAATGGCGAGGAAAACGATTGCGCCGTGGGCAACCCAGAAGCGCATGACGGTTTTTTCTTCACTCCATCCTCGGAGTTCAAAGTGATGATGAATTGGTGCCATGCGGAAGATACGACGACCAAGAGTGTAGCGTCCGGCAATTTGAATGAGGACGCTGGCAAGTTCGACGTAGAAAATAAATCCAATGAGTGGCAAGAGTAACATGCGATTGATGACGATGGTATTTATTGCGAGCAGGGCGCCAAGGCCAAGCGAGCCAACATCGCCCATTTGAAATCGTGCGGGTTTGATATTGAAATAGGTATAGGTGAGCAGTGCTCCAACAACAGTGGCATTGAGAATGGCCATTTCTTCATATCCGCCAAGCCAGCTGAGGAGGGTGAGGGCAGAGAACGTTATAATGAGTGATCCGCCAGCAAGCCCGTCCATGCCGTCGGCAAAGTTTACTGCGTTTGCAGTGAAAATAACAAAGACAATAATGAGTGGAATAATGAACCAACCGATGTTTATAAATCCGTCAAACGGAATATAAATTTCTCGCCAGTGTTCGCCTAGTTTGAAATATACCCACCAGGCAGTAAGTGCTCCTGCTGCAAATTGGAGAATAAGTTTTTCGTGTACGTGGATTCCTTTTCCTGGATGTGAGCCAAGCCAGAGGGCGGTGCGTTTGAATATTGACCAGGGGAGGGTGATAGTAAGCCACACGCGTTGTTTCCAATCTTTGTGAACGTGAATGAGGCGGAGTACTTGTTTTAATTTTTTGCTGCGACGTTTGTGGCCGTGAACGTGCATAATATCGTCTACGCCACCAAGTATGGCGGCGATGAGCATGACGCTGATGGGAACCCAGGTAAAGGCTCTGTTCCAGTTAAATAGTACTGTTAGGACGGCGACGGTTACAATTACGAGTAATCCACCCATGATAGGGGTTCCTTCTTTACTTTTTCGATTTCCTTCTAGAGTTACGTCGTATTCTGATTTTCGTACAATCTGAAAATGATAGAGTATTTTGGTGAGTAGTGGTGCCCAGATTGCGCTAAGAATACAAGAAAAAAGGCCAAATCCGATGGCTGTTTTGAGTGTGATAAGTTGTTCTGGTAGTATTTGCATATTTTTAGCTTAGAATAGCAGAAAACATGCTTGTGAGCAAGTTGTTTCTTGTTGGATTGGGATATGTATTGGATATATGTTTTTTTTGTCGATTTATGATATCTTTTATGCATTATGCTATTTTTTTGGTAAGAATTACTCTGGGTGTTCGTCATAAGTAAGCATCTCCTGTATGCCCGATATATCATTATTACGAGATACAACAACTGAAAAGGATTTTTTGGATATATATGATCAATATGCTGACATGGTGTTTCGGTATTGTTGGCGTCGGGTATATGATCGGGAATTGGCGAAGGATATTATGCAGGAGGCATTTATGAAATCATGGCAATATGTTTCTGAAGGAAAGTCTGTTCAGAATATGAAAGCGTTTGTGTTTCAAGTAGCTACTAATTTGATTATTGATTATCATAAAAAGAAAAAAGATTTATCCCTTGAAACTATTGAAGAGCATTCACCTGCCATTACGGTGAATAATAAAAAAAATTGGGATGCCATGATTGATGCAAAGGATATGCTTAAGCATGTGGAACAATTGGAAGAACCGTACAAAACTGCATTTGAATTACGCTATTTGCAGGAACTAACTCCAAAGGAAATTGCACAGATTGTGGGAGAACGAGTTAATGTGATTTCGGTACGTATCCATCGAGCAAGGAAACAATTTTTGTCTATGGTAAAACCATAATTACTATGAAACAGTTTCGTGCACAATTTATCAAAGAACAAAAGGATCTTGGGTTACATGCGGATGAAAAATCTGTTGTTCGTGATCGATTGGTTCAGCAGATGCAGTTGCAGCCGGTAAGAATATTGGCATCCAATCGTCAGGATATACAGCATGCAAAAAAAGGAAAATTTTTATTTTTTAATCAGAAATATATGTTTGCAAAAATTTTGGTAGCAGTTATTTTAGCACTTACAGGGGGAACATCTGTTGCGGCAGAAACAGCCTTGCCTGGAGATTTTTTATATCCTGTTAAGGTTGAGGTAAATGAACGTGTTCGGAGTGTTGCTTCTTTTTCTACTGAGGCAAAAGCAAATTGGGAAACGCGTGTTGTAGAACGACGTGCTGAAGAAGCACAACGTCTTGTGGAACAAGATGAAGATCTTACGGTACAGGAACGTGCAGAGTTTACGAGTTCTGTTGAAGCACATGTAGCTCATTTGGAAGGGCTTGCTGATGAACTTGATGCCAAAGGAAATGAACAGGCCGCTGCGCAAGTTGCTGCTCGTTTGGGAACGGCGATTGAGGCTGTGTCATCATCATTATCAAAAGTACGTGTTCGTGAAGAACATGCGTCTATGGGTGATGAAAAGAAAAATGAACATGCCGATGAAAAAAGTACTAATGGCATGCATGATGATATGGATGAACAAGATGACGTTGATATGATAGCGCCTATGGATGGGCAGGAAAAAGATGATCATGCTGTTGAATTAAAGACTCCTGCACCAAAAAAAGAGATGCATGATCAAGAAGTTGAAGACGTTGTTGAGGTACAAGTACAAAAGGGAATGCCTACTCAGGATGATGATATGATGGAGTATATGGATGAGCAAAAGCATGAAGATGCTGATGAACATGACGACGTTGACGTACATGTGCAAGAAAATATTGATGTTAATGCGGATTTATAAATAGTTTTTTATAGAGACAAAAAAACCGAGTACAGTACTCGGTTTTTTTATTTTTTTGTTTTGCGGATTCCTTGTAGTCCCAATAGGAGAAGTGCGATGATGAGTATTTTTAGTGGGTAATGGCTGTGTATGTTTAGGAAGTTTTTGGTGAGGGGAGTTATATTTCCTACGAGGATATGAACAAGGATACTTATAGGGATTGTTAAGAAGAGCCAATTTTTCTTTGGTATGATGAGATGGAGATGTTTTGTGATGCGTGAGAGGAGAGGAGCGAGTAAGTATATTCCCAAAAAGGAGACAGCAAAATCAAAGATTGCGTATCCGCCGATCCGGAATTGTCTGAGGAATTCTATGGTGGTCATAGTTTTTTTAGGTGTGTAGATATTAGTGTTATAGGGGAGTATAGCATGAGTATTCTTTAAGCAACAAAATAAAAAACTACCAAAAAAAACTATTGGTAGTTTTTAAAATTTTTTTAAATATCTATCTTGGTCTATGTATCACTTCATCCATAGCGTACATGTTTAATAATATGATTTTTTCATCTATTCTTTGTCAGTAAATACCACTAGTCGCTTGGAATAACTTTTGGAAACATTATCCCAAACTCCCGTGCAAGTGATGATATTAAGGTGTGCGTTACCATCGTCCAATTTAAACACATCGGATGCCTCATCATCTTTGTTGTATGTTCGAATTTCACGTACAACGAAAGTAGTGGTGTCCCCGTTTTCGTCTTCAATAGATATCTTATCACCCTTGCGTAATTTATGTAAATTATCGAATACCGCTGGAATATTATTTTTCCAGTCGTAGTGTCCGGCGATAACGGCACTGCCATTTTCTCCAGGGATAGGTCCAAGATTAAACCAGGCTACCTCGTCAGGATCTTTTGGTACTTCCATTGCTCCATCAGATGTAAGCCCTACAGGAATAACAGAAGAATCAACATCAATCACCGGAATTTTAAGACGTACCGGCAGTCCAACACTTGTTTGTTTTTGATTTGAAAAATCGGCAACATCTTCAACACGCAGTAATGGGTTCCCCTGAGCAGCAACATCTTCAACAAGTAGTGTTGAGCTACCGTGGATTAAGTTTTTTAGGATAAAAGAAAAAGAGAATGTCGAAAAGAGAACAACACCAGAAAGGACAGTTATTAACATTGCTCGTTTTGATAAGATGTTTTGTTGCATAAATTTCTTATCCATAAAATTACAAATGCCAGCTAAACCCTTGGCTGGCATTTGCTTATTTATTCTTCCCAATACTCTTTAAGCTATTTGTTTTTTTCGAGCGATGTAGAAAGAGACTAAAATTGCAAAGATTCCAGCTGGTACAATAATATACCATGGAATATTATTCTTGCTTGGATGAAGTCCTGTATTGGGCAATTTTGGAACGGTTGAATTCAGCAATTTTGGAACGGCGGAATTCACAACAACGGTAGTGATTGCGAAGTCTCTGGCTTTCAGACCATTGGCTTCTCCACTCGCAGTAATCGTGTTCACCGTAGTTTTCGTGAGAGTAGATGAACATGTATATGTCCATGTCTCGGTAGTATCAAGTTTTGAATTACTATTCGTGTCGCCGGAAATATAGTTTACCGGTCCGCATTTATCATCAGTTAGGTAAACATTACTTAACGCTACTGTTCCCGGGTTAGTAACTTTATTGGTGTAGGTAACCATTCCTCCTTCGGAGGAGAGCAGTAGAGGGTTTGGGACTTTTGTTACATGGATCAATGGCGGCACTACAGGAAGGCCTACAATGACTGTGGCATTTGCGATATCAGTTGTGCTTATGCCATTTGCCCATCCTGTTGCAGTGATAATGTTTGTGTGGGTCTCTGTGAGGGTCGTGGAACACGTGTAAATCCATGTTTCGTTCACGTCGAGTCTGGCATCGTCATTAGTGTCACCAGAGATCAATGTTAGGGGACTGCAAGTATCACCAACCATTGTTATATTGGTTACAGGGATTGTCCCAATATTGCGAAGCGTGTAAGTATATTTTACTATACCAGGACCGTCCGGCAGAGCCAGAGGACTTGGCACTTTCACTACATCAATGAGAGGCGGAATGAAAACATAATATGAACCACCACCACCTCCGCTTGATATGGGAGGAACGACAACAGGTGTGATGTCATCGTTAGTGATAGTACAAGTCTTTACATCACCCAGTGCAAGAGTAATTGTTCCGTCTGCAGCGCAATCACCGCCTATAGCAGCCGTATAGCCAGAATTGGAAGTTTCGGAAATTGTATGTACTCCAATTGAGGTTGTGCTCACAACTCCTGATGTCACACTACTGTCGTCAATAAAGAGCGGAAAATCAGAAATAACCTTAGTGCCGTCATTGTCGTTGATTACGATTTTGTTCACGATGAGTTGAGGTGCGGTGTCATTGTTATTGATTGTACAAGTTGCGCTTTCACCTAGAGCAAGAGTAACAACAGTACCGACTTGAGCGCCACCGATACAAGTCCACGTGCTAGCAGTATAGCCGACAGGCCCGCCACTTTCAGCGAGGGTATAGGTGTCAGCTTTAAATGTTGCGTCACTATCAACTGGGGTAGTACCAGTCAAGTTGGTTGGTAACCCACTGGCACCAGTTGCTGTAAGGGTCCAGTTAGTGTTGAGTGCAGTACCAGCATTGTCATTCGTTACTGTCTTTCGGAGATGAAGAGATGGAGCTTTATCATCATTAGTGATGGTGCAAGTTTTGTTTTCACCGTCAGCAAGAGTGATCGTGCCGTCTTCTGGAGCGCAATCACCGCCGATAGTAACTGTATAGCCAGAATCGGAAGTTTCGGAAACCGTATGTACTCCAATAGAGGTTGTGCTCGCAACTTCTGATGTCACACTACTGTCGTCAATAAAGAGCGGAAAATCAGCTAATATTTTAGTACCACCATTATCATTGGTGATTATGTTTATTAATGTCAGCGTAGCAGACGTTGCAGATGTAACTGTTATCGTCGGTGAGCCAGGAGCAAGAGTTAGTGGGACAATTGGCTGTCCGCCGTCAGAAGTACTTATAACAAGCTGTGTTGCTTCCATCGTTATTGCCGATGTTCCTTGATAGGTAAGAGTGATTGTATTTGAGTCTGCGCAGTCTGCTGTTATGTCTACGGTAATTGTTTGTCCACTAGCAACTGTTGTCAATGAACCTGGGGCCGAGTCGACTGTACAGCCGCCAGGGCCGCCTGCTACTACAGACCATTCACCATCAACGTTCACATCAACTGCTGTGGCGACTGCATGAAGATTTGGAGCAGTAAATCCATCTGGAATTTTAAATGTTGGGCTAATCGCTCCTAACGTCATTCCGCCTGAAGCAATCGTCAAGATGGTTGTGAATTTATGCGAGGTTGATTGTACGACAGTTACGCCTGCCCCTTGAACGCCGTCGTCTACTGCAATAGTGGCTGTACCATCACCAGCTGCGGCTATAGCAATATTAAAGTTCCCAAAAAAAACGCTGGCAGAAATTAATGTGACGAGCACGACAAAACTTAATTGTTTGATTTTTTTCATACGAAGTTAAGAGAAACCAGAACATAATATATTCGTTCGTCAAAGTACTGTGCTTATTATATTAATTACACCGTCTGTTTCTTTTGAATTATATATAACGAGAGTAAAATAGTGAATATTCCTGCTGGAATTATTATGTTCCATGGGGCGCTACTATTTTCGTCAGGAGCAATCCCCGTATTGGGTAGCTTGGGTACCATTGGAGTTGATACTGGAGCTGGAATTATAGGTGCGGCTGTAGGAGAAGGGATAACTACTTCAGCAATATCATTATTGGTGACAGTACAGGTTTTATTGTCGCCATCAGAAAGAGTTACGCTCCCGTTTGAATTACAATCGCCACTGAAACTTTGAGTATAAGAGGCGTTTGCATCTTCGCTTATTACATATGTATTTGCGGAAAGGGAATAAGAAGTTCCTGGGGCTATGGTTCCAACTGTAGGACTTCCCGTAACGTCATTTCCAGAAAGTTTTACATGCAAATTAAAGTCAGAAGCAACAGCTGTGCCACCATTGTCGTTGATTACTGTTTTAACGACATGAAGAGTGGCTGGAGTAGGAGCTGGGGCTGGAGCAGGAGCTGGAGCTGGTTCTGGAGCAGGAGCTGGAGTAGGAGCTGGAGCTGGTTCTGGAGCTGGAGTAGGAGCTGGAGCAGCACATGTTGGTCCTGAAATAGTATTGTTAAGTAATGTTACATCACCACCTAATGCTAAAGCCCGACCATTCAAAGTAACATTGGCACCAAAATGAACACCAGTCCCTGCAATAATTGTTCCTGCAAAGGAGCTACCATTAATAGTCGCTAAGGTGTTAACTTTCCAATACACATCGCAGGCTCTAGCTCCATTAATAAAATTAATCGATCCGGAGGATACCAAATCGCTTGATGCTCTAAAAATATATATACCGGGACCATCAAGGGTAAGTACACCACCGTTTAACCGTCCGGCTCCAATATCATAAACACCGGTTGTCAAAGTTAAGCCGTCAAGAACTGGGCCGATACTACCATTTGAACCTTGGCCTGATATATTATCATTTGCAGTTGAAAGATTGGCCTGCACAGCTGGATCTAAAATTTCTAACCCTGGTGCAACCCCATTAGTAGAGTATATTGTGCCACCTACATCTCCGGCAGTTAATGCCGTGATACCAGCACCTGTGTTGTTTAATCCAACATCCCCGGATATAGTTCCCGTCCCCGTAATTGCTGTTTGTGCGATGATGGAAAAAGTTTCTGCTGCACCTAATCCTGGATTCGTCGCTGCAAATGTGGGGTTTGGTCTAGTTATCCCCAGTATAAGTGTAATACTCAATACGATTATTGAAATCGCATTAAATTTTTTTATAGTTAATTATTTTAAGAGTTTTAGTAGTTATCGGTATCATAGCTTATTTCTATTAACTTTAATATAGTGCTTATAGTTAATACTGTAGCATCATCTTTAATTCTTTCCATAATATTTAAACCAATGAATTGTAAATAAGCGCAGTTTGGGTGAGTATTTGCCGTTAGACAGGCATGAATTTCATACAAGGTGTTATGTGTTGTAGTGAAAAACAATGACCACCTGTAAGGGCGGTCATATATTTCGGGTAATTTATTTGGTAAATTTGAACGTTTCAATTATCTGTTTGAATAATTTTTCAGCTTCTGTTAAGGGAGTCTTTTTTGAATCGAAGATATTAAAATTCATCAAAAATATTTCAGTATCACCGACTACATAAACTGTTGGGCTGGGACCTCCTTTGGTTTCATTTACTGAATAATATTCTTGACCGCCAGTAATGGACATTGTACTGTTGTCACTATTTGCTAGCATTTTTAGATAACTTTTCCTATTGTTTACTGTGCCATCGGTGTTTGTGCCATATATAACTTTTACTATCTGAATAGTATCTTTATTATCTTTATCATCTTTTTCAATTGTCACATTGTAACTATTGGGCTCGTCATTAACTTCTGCCAAATTCCAATCGTTTGGATATTGAAATTGATAGCCATATTTTTGATCAGAATAGGTTTTCCAATCAGAGGGTACCGTATTAACAGTATTATTTTGTTCTGGCTGAGTTGTTACCGGTTGTTGTGCCACAGTAGCCGGTGCTGGCTGACTAACAGTACTGAATGTTGCAAAATATATGGTTGTTCCGAGTAAAATGACAACAGCAATTCCTAAAATTGTAATGAGTTTTTTTTGGTTCATAATTATTTGTTAAAATTTTTATACCAGTTTATCGATGGTATAGTGAGTTGTGATGATGACAGCAATGCCTAATATTAAAGATATGAGGTAGCTTAATGAAGGGTCGTTTGGTATGAGATATATATCTAAAAGACCCCAAATACCCCGCCACAAACATATCATTGCTGACATGATAATCAGACCAAAAACTAATTGATGGTGTTTTTTCAAATTTATGAGTTTTTTTAGCATATATAAAATTTATTTTTGATAATATGTTTACGAGTATCCGAAGTTTTTTGAAGCGAAGAAGAAGTTGGGTGGAACAAATAAAAAATTCTTTATTATATTTTACCTTAATTTAGGGCTTTTTTCAATTTTTTCGTCCTTCGTATTCTTGACAAGAATGAAAAAAATAATCGAGATTTTTTTATTTTTGGAACCGTATACAAAATGGTATCGGTTGTAAATTTAAAATCCGTTCTTGATTAATATTTAAGCTTCATTAATATATTTAAAAAGTGGCATTTCTTTTCCATCTTTAGTAATAGTTTCTGTAAATATTTTTTTTGGTCTTACCCACAAAGCATTTTCACCAAACTCGTCTGATTTATACAAAGCCTGATAAATTCCTA
>CAZEYK010000009.1:0-30035 GCA_964516055.1 uncultured Gammaproteobacteria bacterium | reverse complement strand
GATATTATGGTGATTTTGAGCGGTAGACCAGGTTTGAACTGGCGACCTTTGCCTTGGCAAGGCAACGCTCTACCAACTGAGCTACTACCGCGCTACCAAGAATTGCTATTTGTTTTTTCTCTTTGTTGCGGGGGAGGGATTTGAACCCCCGACCTTCGGGTTATGGGCCCGACGAGCTGCCAGACTGCTCTACCCCGCGATATATACGTTTAGCATTGATAGTCCATAGCCCGTAGTTTTTTTCACTTTGAACCGTCGTGAGCGGGTGATCGGAATCGAACCGACGTCATCGGCTTGGAAGGCCGAGGTAATAGCCATTATACGACACCCGCGTATGTTGTTTATAACATGGCGTGATATATAGTAGCGTATGTGTTTTTTTTTGTCAACTTTGACAGAGATGGTTTTCTTGTGGTATTCATAGGGTATCTTTGGTTGGTATTTTTATGAGTCATATCCATCACATTGGAGTACATAAAGAACAATTGGTATTACGAAGTCATATTATTCGGCATATTCGTGAATTTTTTTGGTTGCAAAAATTTTTGGAAGTGGAAACTCCTACTATTATTGGTTTGGCTGGGCAGGAACCATATCTTGATCCTGTTGCGCTATCTGTTTGTGATGCACAGGGAAATGAGTATCACGGATATTTACATACATCTCCTGAATATACGATGAAAAAAATGTTAGCGGCAGGATTTGAACGAATTTTTTATTTGGGAAAATGTTTTCGAGATAAGGAATCATTTGGTGGCGTGCATAATCCGGAGTTTACTTTGTTGGAATGGTATCGGGCGGGGACAGATTTTTATGCGTTGATGGATGATGTGGTGAATCTTTTTGCTTTTGTTGAAAAAGGTCTGCAAGATGTGGCGTGTGATGTACGACATATTCACAATTGGAAAAAGGTTTCTATGCGAGATTTGTGGATTGAAACGATAGGTGTTGATTTGGATGATTATTTGGATGATGAGGCAATGAATCATCTGTGCTACACACGGGGTTTCCAGGTTGAAAAACATGAACGGTATGAAGATTGTTTTTTTAAAATTTTTCTTCATGACATTGAACCAGCGTTGAAAAAAATGGGAAACATTATTGTTCATCATTATCCGGCGCAGATGGCGGCGCTTGCTCTGTTATCAAATCAGGATCCGCGGTATGCAGAGCGGTTTGAGGTGTATATTGATGGAGTGGAGATTGCGAATGCTTTTTCTGAACTTACTGATGCGTTTGAACAGCGTATGCGTTTGCAAGAGGAACAATTATTGCGTAAACAATTGGGAAAACGGGTATACCCACTTGATGAAGAATTTTTGACGGCGGTACAACATATGCCTTCGTCAGCCGGGATTGCCCTTGGGGTTGATCGGTTGGTTATGGTGTTGTTGGGTTGTCAGGAAATCAATGATGTGCTAGTCTTACCAATGTCGAAAATTTATGATGTATAATGGGAGAACGGTTTTTTGTTACTATTTATAAAATTATATATATGGCTGATACTACAGCAATAAAAAAAGGGGCGGTTATTCGTCATCAGGATCAATTATATATTGTTACTGATTTTCAGTTTGTAAATCCTGGAAAAGGGGCAGCTTTTTTTAAAACAAAATTAAAAGGGCTTTCTATTGATAAGGGGCTTGAAATTACGTACAAAAGTGGTGAAAACGTGGATGTGGTAGAGGTGTATAAAGTCAGTATGCAATATTTATATCATAATGGGTCTATGTATTCTTTTATGAATCAAGATACCTATGAAACGGTAGATATTCCTGATGATATTCTTGGTAATGATGCTAAATATTTGAAAGAAGGACTCATTGTTATTGTTTCTACTCATGAGGGAACTCCGGTGTCTGTTCAACTCCCAAAGAAAGTAACGTATAAAGTAGCTTCTGCTCCACCTGCGGTGAAAGGAGATACGGCAAGTGGTAATGTCACAAAAGATGTTGAACTTGAAAATGGATTGGGTGTAAAGGTTCCTATTTTTATTAAAGAAGGAGAAGAGATTTTGGTGAATACGGAAACAGGGGATTACGATAGCCGAGCGCAGGTATAACAGGTGTTATTGAAAATATAAAAAAATCCGGTGAACTCGGATTTTTTTGTTGGCGTATGTTTCGTTGGTCTTTTTTCATTATTGCTGAGACGACGTTGTCTCTTTTTTTATATAACAATTATTCTTTTTCGGTTTCTAAGTAGTGGATGTAAAGGTTTTGGTGGTCGAGAAGTTTTTTTGCGGGGAGTTCTGATATGAGTTTATTTGCGTGAAATAATTCATCAATAATTTTTTTCTTTTCTTGTCCTTGTAATAGGATAATGATTGTTTTGCTATTCATGATAGGGGGGAAGGCGAGTGTGATGCGTTTTTCATCTGTGTTTGGTTTGACGGTGTGTGTTACTTGTTTGTTTGCTTCTCCAAGTGCCTCACTTTGTGGAAAGAGCGAGGCTGTGTGGCCATCGGTGCCTATGCCAAGTATGACGAGGTCAAATTGTTTTGGCAGTTCTGCTTCATATTTCATGCAGGCTTTTTCTATGGGGAGGCTGGTATCAATAGTATGAAAATGGTTCGGATGAAGTGTTTCACGGATCATGCGTTGGTTTGATTGATTGTCTGTTTTTGGAACGTAACGCTCATCTACTTGATAGAAATGTATGAGTTCTGTTTGGGGTAATTGTGTCATTGCGTGGTAGATTGGTTTTGGTGTGGATCCTCCTGATAGCGCGATATAGTCTCCTTGTATGTGTGGAAGTGTTGCCTGTATCCAGGTGTCTCGTGTGTTGAATGTTTTTATTGTATGCATAGAATGTTAGTGTATCAGTCTTCATCAATCAACTCAAATAAAAAATACCCAAGAAGGGCATTTTTTTGTGATGTGTTGATTTATTTTTTTTTGTGCATGTCGTACCAGGTAAATCCATCCATTTTTGTGAGGGCATTTTGACTTTTTGGCCCCATGGATCCTTGCGGGTATTTGTTGAGTTTTATTTTTTTCTTTTTGGCGAGATCGGTGATTTTATCTACGACTTCCCATGCCGCAATGATTTCTTGGAATGAAAGGAAGTGAAGGCGTTCTCCTTTGATTACTTCAAGTAGGAGGGTTCCGTGGTCTGGGAGGCAGCCGTAAATGGAGCATGCAATGGAATCTGATGTGGTAATTTCTTGTTTTTGTTCTATGTCATCATGTCTGTTTATGAGTGTGATGGAAATTTTTTCTTCGGGTTGTAGTTCTATAATTAAGCGGTTTGGTTCTTCTTCTTTTGGTTGGAATGGAAATTTTTTTAGTTCCACCACAACGTAGGTGTGTTTTTCGTGAAGTTTTTTACCCGTTCGTAGGTAAATGGGAACTTGATACCAATCTTCGTGATCAAGAAATAATCGTATTGCGGCAAAGGTTTCTGTACGTGTATTGGCTTGTACTCCTTTTTTCTTTGCATAGTATTCATATTGTCCAAGTACAATATTTTTGGCATCACAAGGACAATCAATAGCAGAAAGGATTGCATATTTTTCTCTCTGGACACTTTCGGCATCGAGATGATTGGGAACTTCCATTGCAGTGAGGGCAAGCACTTGCAACAAGTGTGATTGGATCATATCGCGGATTGTCCCTACTTGTTCAAAATATCCGATGCGTTCGCCTACACCAATTTCTTCTAATGCGGTAATTTGGATATTTGCTATCTCTGTCCCTTTCATCATGTGTGATAAAATTCGATTGGAACGGCGAAGGTGAAGGATACTTTGTACGGATGATTTTCCCAGATAGTGGTCAAGGAGATAGACTTGTTCTTCTTTAAAATATCGTGAAATAAAATGGTAAAGGTGTTCTGCCGAATGTTTGTCTTTGCCAAATGGTTTTTCTATGATGAGGCGAATGTCTTCTTTTTTTGACGCACGTGTTTCTCCGAGGTTTTGGATAATTGTTTCAAATACATTTGGTGGTACGGAAAAATAGGCAATGTGTGTTTTTACTTTTTTTGATGTGGTTATGTCTAAAAATGTTTTGAATTTTGTGAAGTCTTCTTTTTGGTCGTATTGACCAGAAAAATAGTATACGTTTTTGAGCAGCGTATTGAGTACTGTTTTGTTTATGTTTTGTTTAAATTTTTTTTCAATGCTTTCTTTTACTATCGTTTTGAATGCTTTTTGGGATATGTTTGTTCGGGAATACCCGACAATGTAATAATTGTCGGGAAAGCGTTTTTGTAGCGCAAGCTCATAGAGTGTGGGGAAAATTTTGAGCTTCGCAAGATCCCCGGATGCGCCGAAGATGGTACAGATGAATGGTTTTTTTATTTGGAAGAGCATACAGAAAAAATAGTCAATTTCAATTTATTTAATAGGCGAATAATGTATTTATGTGTTTGTCCATTCTGTATGGAATGTCCCTTTTTTGTCTGTGCGTTCGTAGGTATGGGCTCCAAAATAATCTCGTAATCCTTGGATAAAATTTGCAGGGGATTGTTCTGTGGTCATGGCATCTAGATATGAAAGAGACGTTGCAAATGCTGGCGCGGGCACACCCGATTCAACTGCTAAGGAAACAAGTTGGCGCAGAGGCTGGGTGTGTGTTTTGAGTTTTTTATGTAGGGCTGGTTGTGCAAGTGGGTGTATTGTTTTATGTTGTTTGTATGCTTGGTGGAGTGTTCTAAGAAGCTCTGCACGAATGATACATCCTCCTTGCCAGATGCGACTCATTTCTGCAAGATTAATTTTCCATTGTTCTTCTGCTGCTGTTTTTGTTATGAGATCATACCCTTGAGCGTAGCTGCTAATGAGTGCCGCATATATGGCTTTTTTGGCAATGGGGGTGAAATCTTTTATTGACATGTTTGGTTTTGCATAGCGATGATTGTATTGTTTGGCGAGGGATATTCTTTCCTTTTTTTCACTAGAAATATATCTGCCAAATACGGCTTCGGTAATTGTTGGAACGGCAATTCCTCGATCAAGAGCATCTTGGCTGGTCCATTTACCGGTTCCTTTTTGGGCTGCTTTGTCGAGAATATTGTCTACAAGGTATGAAGGAATTTTTGTTGTTTCGTCTTGTTTGTTTAGAACATTACTGCCTATTTCAAAGAGAAAACTTTTCATGTGTTTTGTGTTGAGTTCGGCAAAAATTTTGGCAATTTGTGGTGCGCTTTGTTTGTATGTATGTCGATAGATATCATAGAGTTCGGCCATAAGTTGCATAACAGCGTATTCTATTCCATTGTGTACCATCTTTACGTAGTGTCCTGAGCCGTCTGGTCCAATATGTGTTACGCATGGATTTCCATAAAAATCTTTGGCAGCGATGTCATTGAGAATGAGTTTGAGTATTTCCCATGATTCTTTTGATCCACCGGGCATGAGACTTGGTCCGAGGAGAGCCCCTTCTTCTCCACCGGAAACGCCCATTCCTACAAAGTGGATTCCTTTTATTTTGAGTGTTTGTTCTCGGCGTTGGGTATCTTTGTAATATGAATTGCCGCCATCAATAATAATGTCTTCTTTATTTAGGTGTGGAAGGATATCTGCAATAACGTCATCAACAGGGTCACCTGCCTTTACCATGAGAAGAATTTTTCGTGGGCGAGCAATAGTTTTTATAAATGCGTTGTAGTCTTTTTCTGTTGTGAAGTTTCCTTCATGTTGTGCCAGGAATATTTGCGTTTTTTTGTGATCTCGGTTGTATATGGATACGGTGTACCCTCGGCTTTCTACGTTGCAGGCAAGTGCTGCCCCCATAGTACCAAGGCCAATAATGGCAAAGTCTGATTTTTTCATAGTGTTTATTATAGAATGCGAATTAAACGGATGAATTCTTTGTTTCATCCGTTGCATTTGTTTTCTATTTTACTCTGTTGTGAACTTTTTTGGTAATTGCTTGCGCATCAATTTTTGCGGCATGATATAGATCGCTTGCTGTTCCTGATAGTTGGTAGTGTTCGACGCCAAGCATGTCATAACTTTTTGTTTCAATGCCTTTTTCTTGTAGTGCCCGTGCCAGTTGCCCACCTAATCCAGATAGTGTGTTGTGGTCTTCGACTGTTAGAACACGTATTGTTTTTTGAATTGATTTGAATAGAGTATTGTCAAATTGTTTGATAGAACTGACAATGACTATTTCGGCTGAAATGTTTTTTTCTTGTAATTGTTTTTGTGCCTGGAGTGCTTCGGCAACTGTTCCTCCCATGGCGGCAATAGTGATGTCTGTTCCTTTTCGTAATATATCACAGCGACCGTATTTGTATACGTAGGTTTCGTCAAACAATGGGCTTCCGTTTTCTTTTGTTAATACAGGAATTTTGTGACGACCCATGCGGACATAAAAATTTCCGTAGTGGCTCGCGATGAATCGAATAATGCGATCGCAGTGGTTTGGATCTGCTGGTTCTATGTGCATGGTGTTAAACATGCCAAGAAATGATCCAGAATCATCAATTGCTTGGTGGGTAGGTCCATCTTCTCCAACAGAAAGACCGCAATGAGTAGCAACCATTTTTACGTTGGCGTTATTGATATCATTAACGCGTGCTTGGTCTTTTGCGCGACTGCTCATGAATGCGCCAAAGGTGGAGCAAAATGGGATGAATCCATCGAGACTTAATCCTCCAGAACAAGACACCATCTGTTGTTCGGCAATGCCGCATTCAATATGTTGGTGGGGAAGTTCTTTTTTTACTCCATCTGTTTTTACTGATTCGGCAAGGTCTGCGGTAAGAGCGATTACTTGTTTGTTTTTCTTTGCAAGATCAAGAAGTGCATTTCCATAGGCGCTTCGGCAATCTGTTAGAATGTCTGGTTCGTATAGTTTTGGTTTTCCTGTGTTTATTTTTATTGGAGAGAGTGCTTTTTCAAATTGGACGGTGGGTGGTTTCCATTTCACTTGTTTTTTTACAAATTCATTGAGGAGCGTTCGCTCTTTTTCTGATATGGTGAGTTGCACTAATGCTTCATCTGCTTGTTCTGGTTTGGGAGCTTTTCCGTGCCAGTCGGCTTTGTGTGCTTTTCCGGCTTCTTCCATGAATGATACGCCTTTGCCCATAATGGTGTGCCCTAATAGCAGAACAGGCTGATCTTTTGTTGTGTATGCTTCGCGAAGTCCTTTCCACATGGATTGGGAGTCATGCCCTTGTACTTCGATTACGTTCCATCCTCCCGCTTTGAAGATTGCTTTGAAATCAATAGGCATGATGTTTGCGGTACTATCGGTGAGTTGAACTTGGTTATAATCCATGAATACGATGAAATTATTGAGTTTATATTTGTGAGAAAAGTTCATCATTTCGTATACTTGTCCTTCCTGAGATTCTCCGTCTCCAACAAGGGCAAATACTTTTTCTTTTGATTTTTTTAATTTTTCTGCTAGGGCAAAGCCACTTGCTGCTGAAATTCCTGTACCAAGTGGTCCTGTTCCATACCATACTCCTGGCACATGGCGAGTGACGTGTCCCTCATAGGGGTAGCCAATTTTTCTAAATCCATTGATTACGTCTTGTTTGTTTATATATCCCATTTCGGCAAGCACTGCGTACACTGCAGGGGAGATGTGCCCGTTTGATATGATAATTTTTTCTCCAGTTTGGGAAAGAATTTGGGTGTAGAGTAAAGAAAGATAATCAACACAACCGAGTGATCCTCCAGGATGCCCAGATTGGGATTGTTTGAGCATGGCAATGATGGAGTGGCGACAAGATTTGCTGAATGTTTTGAGGAAGGCAAGTTGTTCTTTTGAAAGATTTTGTGACAAATTTATTTTGGTCATATATATTAAAATAATATCAGATGATGCGCTGCGGTTGATTCAACAGCTTTCTGTACAATAATAGTTTTATTATTGTACAGAAAGCCCCTGATATAAATTCAGGGGGGTATATATTGTTTAGTGTACTTGTAATAACAATTTTTTTGTATTTATTTTTGCTAGTTCTACGCCTGGTTGATTGAAGGCATTGATGCCAAAATATTCTCCAAGAAAGGCGGTGGCTCCTTCAAAAAGCATAAATAACTGACCAAGGTGGTAGGCATCTACGGTGTCAATTTCAATGGTTATGTTTGGACGGTTGTTTTTTGTGTAGGAATCGGCGGTGGCTTGAAGTTCAATATTGATGAGCTCTTCGAAGGACGTGTTTTTTATAAAGTTTACACTTTCTTCTTCTGGGTGAAGGTTGGGAATTGGAGCATTAACACCAAAATTGTGTACTTTGATAAATATAAAAAATTTATCGTTTGGTCCTTCATTATATAGTTGGCTTTGTGAGTGTTGGTCGGTGGCACCAAGGGCATTGATAGGAGTGATTCCAACGTTGACGGTTTGTCCTGCTTCATTTTGTTCTTTACCAATACTTTCTGCAAGGAGTTGACGATACCAGTCGGCAAAGCGAACAAGTTTTTGGGCGTAGGGCATGAGGACATTCATGATTTTTCCTTTTTGGTTGAGGGCATATTGCATGGTTGCCATTTGGAATGGAAGGTTTTCTTCGTATGATTCTGAAAGAAATTTGTCTCGCATGGATTGGCATCCTTTGATGAGTTCTTTTATATCTATTCCAATAAGTGCGGCGGGAAGAAGGCTAACTGCTGTTTGTACAGAAAATCGTCCGCCAACGGTTGGGGGAACAGCAAAAGCAGGAATGAGTTGTTCAGTGGCAATTTTTCGGAGGAGTCCTTTTTCTGGGTCAGTGATAAATACAAAGTGTTCTTTGGCAGCCAACTTTGCGGCATCAGTGAGAGAACGAAAATAAAAATATTCGGATAGTGTTTCTGGTGTGCCCCCCGATTTGGTGACCACGATAAAAAGCGTTTTTGGAAGTTCGATGATGTCTTGAATTTCTGTCATGAGTACAGGATCAATATTGTCTAGTACATGAAATTTTGGCATCGTTTGATTTGGCAATTCGTTTTGAAAGAGGTGGGTGAGTGATTGTTGAAGGCAAATAGTGCCAAGAGAAGATCCTCCGATAGCAAGGACAACAATATTAGTATATTTTCCTTGTACTTTTTTGGTATATGTTTGGATGTCTTCAATAAGGATGTTGTCATCTATGACTGTATAGAATCCTTGATTACGGGTGTGGATTTTTTTGAGGTATGGAGAAATTACGTCTGATCCCGCGGAAATTTTTTCTTTTGATATTCCGTGATCCGGTGATATCGTATGAAGGTTATTTGTGTGTAGTTTTAGCATATTGTTATGTTATATCCATTTCTTCGTGTAAAATATCTTTTAGGTATTTTTTTCTTTCGTTAAAGATCCCTATATCTATTTCAATTTGTTGCAGTGTTTCTTGAAATAGCGTATGCAACATTATTTTTTGGTCTGTTTGTTTTTTTTCAATATCTCGCCATCGTATAGACATGAATTTTTTTATTTGTTGTTCTAGTGGTCCATCTGAGTAGATGGAAAGATGGCTGAATGCTCTTCTTGTTAGTTCATGTTGATACAGTTGAAATTCTCCGTTCTTTATTAGAGGAGATATTTTTTTACAGATGGCATTTGTAAATTTGAAGATATCGGCTTCAGCCCCTGGGTAAAGTTCTCTTTGTCTGTTTGGATTTTTTGTCCATGCATATATATCTTCAAGGATTGTATAGAGGCGTTGTTGGTCGGCGAATCGTTCTATACTTTTTTTCTCTGTTTCATTTTTTGCTTTTGCTTTTGCGGCATTTCTGAGGGCATCGATGTTGAGTATTTTTAGTTCAATGAATTTTCCTTTTGTTGGATTTTTTGATGCGCTTTGATCTTCTGTAGGAATAAAGTTGAATTCTGGATGGATTGGTATAACCCCCGCATGTAAGAATGGAAGAAGGGGAGAATTTTCGTCCTCTTTTTCTACTTGGTCTACGAGTGCTTCAAATTCTTCCTGTGTGTATCCATCGTGTGGAATCTTCTCTAGTATATATGGTGATAAGCCAAATATTTTGCGCATTTTTGTGTCAGCTTCTTTTGCCTGCTGTTTTAGCGTTGTTGAATAATTTTGCGTATTTACATAATGGTCATCTGTTTTGTGTCGATCCATTTCTTTTTTTAGGTTGTCATAGAATGCTTTAATGATTTTGTCTCTTTCTTCTTTTGCTTGGGGGGTGCATTTACTTCTTTTGTAATAGTTACTGGAAAATCTTTCTTTGTGGCGCTGAACTGCCCCTGCGTATCTATTCTTGGATCGTACGCTGCTTCAATTCGTATGGTTTGTTCTGGCAGTGCTTTATGAATAAGTTGTGATTCATAGTATTTTATTTTGTGAAAATATGGGGACATGAGTTCACCACCTTTTTCTGGGTGTGCTTTATCGGGTGTCTGACGCTCTTGGTTATCGTACCATTGTTTTGCAAAGTATGTTTCCGTGTCGTCGTTTGTTTTTGTCTTAGTAGGTATAGGTAGTTCAATTTTGGTGAGAATTCCTTCCTCACCAATTTCATCGGGTTCTTTTTTTTCTTGTATCTGTCGAGCCATTTCTCTGGGCAATCTGGGCATATGTTTTTGGCATTATGCGTTAATGAGTGCATTCCAATCATCAGCAAATTTTTGAAGACCAGTATCGGTGAGGTCATGTTGGATGTTGTATTCGCTGTATGGTTTGTTTAGATCAAGGTCTTGGTATGTGATGTCAGTAAGATCACCAGCGTCGTAGATATACGCAGCATCTGGAAGTTGCATGTTGTTTTCTATCCAGGCGTCGAGGGTTGTTGTGGGACATGTGAGTATATCTGCACCAGAGGCAATACACCCAAGGAAATGATCAAATTTTCGAAGGCTTGCTGCCAATATTTCTACGTGACTGTCAGCATCTTTGTACATATTTGCAATATTTTTGATAAGGCTCATACCGTTTTGTCCTATATCATCTAGTCGACCGATAAATGGGGAAAGATATACGGATCCTTTTGGTGCCCCTTTGGTGGCGGCGTGAACGGCGGCAGCTTGTTCTTGAGAAAATACCAGGGTCATGTTTACTCTGATGCCTTCTTTGGTAAGTGTTTCTGCTGCTTTTAGTCCTTCCGTTGTTGTTGGCAGTTTAATATGAGCATTTGGTACCCAGGTGTTCATTTCACGTCCTTGTGCAATCATTTGTTCGGCTGGGGTGTCTTTGTCTCCATAAACCTCAATAGATACGGATTCTGGGACGAGTGGAGAGATTTGTTGAATGATGTGTTTGTAGGCATTGTTTAGCTCATCGGTGTTGAGAGCGATGTGTTCATTTTCGGCTTTGAGTTTTTTGGCTACGAGAGAGGGATTGGTGGTTTGTCCATCAAGAAATCCGAGTTTTTCGATATATATTTTTGTTGCTTCAGGATCCCCGCTATCGAGAAATATTTGGGTGTGAAGGTGTTGTGGTCTAGTCATAGGATCATTATGAAAGGTTAATATGTTGTTTTGGTAGTATATCCTATTATTTTTTTGGGTCCAATAGGTTGACATTTTCACAAAATAGCCGTATTATCCTGACGTCAACCCTTCATGAGTCAAGGAGGACTTTATGGAACCGTGGCATGTGTTGATTGCTTTTGTTTTTTTCATTCTCATCTTTTCCATGGTTGATGCCCCCATGTGGGCATGGACTGTGGTGCTGTTCTTGTCTATCATTGTGCCGTTGATTATTTTTGCTGTTAAGACTTCTGGAGGAAAATAGTCAATGTATACTATGGCTGTGTTTCTGATGGCTTTGCTGTCGCTGGCAGTTTTTTATCTCGTGGGAGTTCGTTTTTTTGGATATATTTTTCTGAATGCGTTTCTCTTGTGGTGGAATAAATAGTGAAATGGTGGTGACTGGAAGACATGAAAATCACCAGACACTACGAATGTGCATTACGTATAATGCGTGTTTGTAGGAGTTGGTGATTTTTTGATAAAAAACCCGTTGGATTATATCCAGCGGGTTTTTTTGTTAGTCACAGGTATCTTGCGGCTGGTGTTGTTCGTCAAATATTTTTTGTGCGTTTCTGCAGGCATTTCGAACATTTTCTGGAAGAGCGGGATGAATGTAGATCATGTGCAGCATATCATCGAGTGTGGCATTTAGGGTGATGTATGCAATACACATATGAATCATATCAGATGCTTCTGGGCCAATAATGTGGGCGCCAATGAGGGTTTTATTTTTTGCATCAAACAGAAGTTTAACAAAACCATAGTCGGAACGAAGTGCGTCACCCATGGCGCTATTTTTATAGTAGTTTATTCCAACGATGTAATCTTCTTTTTCATATTTATGCTGTGCTTTTAGTTCATCTTCTGTTACCCCCACTCCAGCAATTTGGGGATTTGAAAAAATAGCATGTGGCATTGGTGGATATACAATGGGATTATTGTGTGGGTGTTTGTATAGTGCATTAAACAACCATTCTCCTTCGTAGTTTACACTGTGGCGAAAAAAGTAGCGACCATTGCAGTCTCCAATAGCATAAACACCATCAACGGTTGTTTGTAGTCTCTCGTTCGTTTGTATAAATCCGCGATCATTGATTTTTATGGAGGTATTCTCAAGTTGTAGGGTGTCGTTATTTGGGGTAATACCTACGGCAACTAAGAGTGCGTCGGCGGTAAGCTTTTGTTGTTCATTGGTTTCTCTGTTGAGTATGGTGACAGTAAATTGATTATTTTTGTAGGAAACTTGTGTGGTTTCCGCATTTAGGTGAACGGTGTGGCGTTTGGAAAATTCAGTTGTAAATTCTTCTTGTATTTGCCAATCTTCTTTTGTTATAAATTCGCTGCGAACAATGAATGTCACTTCTGTTCCGAGGTTTCCATAAAAGTGACCTAACTCAACACCAATGTAGCCTCCGCCAATAATAATAAGTTTTTTTGGTTGGGTGGTATTTCGGACTGCTTCGCGGCTTGTCATAAACGGGGTACCTGCAAGTCCTGGAATATTTGGAATGCGTGGACGAGCACCAACGGCGATGATGATGTTGTCTGCTGTGAGTTGTTCACCATTTACTTCAATAACTTTATTAGAAACAAATGTTGCTGTGCCGTGGTAAAAATCGATATTTGGATTTTTTGTGTAGCTTTCGGTAATTGACGCCGCTGTTTTGTCTACGGTATCAGAAACGCGTTCAACAAGATGTTTCCAATTTACGGTGTAGTTTGTATTTACCTTTATGTCAAATCGTTGAGCGTTTTCTATTTCATGTGCAACATCGGCAGGATGGATAAGCATTTTTGATGGGATACAGCCACGGTTGAGACATGTTCCACCGAGCGCCTCTTTTTCAATAGCGGCTACTTTTTTTCCATGTGCTGCTACGGGAGAAATAAGTTTTGTGCCACCGCCACCGCCAATGACAATACTGTCGTAGTGTTTCATATTGAAAAGAATATATATAGATAATGGGCTTTTTAATTTTTTATATACGCTATTGTGCCGTTTTTTTATAGATATGTGCAAGTGTGTGTGGTGATACGTGAAGTTTGTGGAGCGATTTTATCAAGAAATATAATATGATACTTTTTGTAATACCGGTTTTTTTTATGCGTCTTTCTGACGTGGTAACAGGGAATGGTAAGAGAATTGTTGCCCCCGTTTTTTTCATTTTTTCTGAGAGGAGAACATCTTCCATAAGAGGAACGTCAGGATATGTTCCAATGTTATTAAATATTTTTTTTGTAATAAAGATTGCTTGGTCGCCATGATATATTTTGAATATTTTTGCACGAACGTTGGAGTACAGGTTTATTAGTTTGTAGGCAAGAAGATTTATGGGAAAGGTTATTTTGAAGGCGCCGCCGATAATGTTTTTTTGTTGTATGGCATTTTTTATTTCTTGCAGATACTTTTTTGGGAGAATACTGTCGGCGTGTAAAAATAGTAAAATATCTCCTTTTGCCTGGTTGGAGCCATAATTCATTTGAGCTGCTCGTCCTTTTTTTTGGCTTTGTAGAATTGTTATGTTTGTATATTGTTTTGCAATTTTTATGGTATCGTCGTTGCTTTTTCCATCAACAAGAATAACTTCTATTTCTTTTGGTATGCTCTTAAATTGATCAAGCGTCTTGTTTATTATTTTTTCTTCGTTGTACGTTGGGATGATGATGGATATCGTTGGTTTTTTATTATTCATAATCAGCAGATACAAATACATTTCTGTTCTGTTTTATGGTGTTGTAGGTGTGTTTTAGATAGGCCATGTTTGGTTTTAGGTTTCCGTTTGTTGTGATTGTTTGCCAAAGATGTTTGATATCTGACACATGATCTATATCAAATACGGTTGGATTGAGGTGAACGGTGAGGTGTCGTTGTTTGGTAAGGGACAGTGTTTCTTTCATGAGGTCATATTGGGGTGAACGAGATTCCCAATTGGTGATGTGGGTGTATAGGTCATAATAGTTATCTGTTCCAATAAGTCCGTATCCATGATCTTCTGTTGGAGAAATAACTACGTTGTTTGTGGTGAGTGTATCAAATGATTGTTGGAGGGTGTGTTTGGTAATCAATGGTAAATCGGATCCGACAATAATGCAGTGGTGGTAGGCATTTGCTATCTTTTTGTGAATGTAGTCCATGGATATTGTTGTTGAAATTTGTGGAATATATGTTGTGATGTTGGAGGGCTTTATGTATTTGTCGAGATTGCCTTGGTAATACCAAATCATGTCATAGGTATCTGTATGGTTTGGTGTGTATTCTTGTAGTGCATCAAGAATAAGTGATTGGGCAAGTTCGTTTGCTAGTGGTTGATTATTAATTTGTGTACCAATTCTGGTTTTTCCTACCAAATCAGGGGTGGGGAGTCGAGAGTAAAATATGAGTGCATTAGGTTTCATATGTTTTTCTATCGTTGGAATAATATTCGTATAAGAGGCTTAACAGTGGAGGAACCCAGATGAGTAGTTGAAGCCAGAGAATGTGTCCATTTTGTTGGTATACATAGGTGTTGTGTGTTTGATCGAAGTGAAGAATGAGATATTGAAAGATAACGGTAGCCGATAGGATGATTCCCGTGATTTTATATTTTATAAATGGGAGTAACCAAACGATCCAAAGGATGTACCAAGAAAAAACAGTGGATGACAGTGCAAGGAGAGAAAGAATACTAGTGTACAGAATAGAAAATATGGCGTGTGGGTGTTTGAACGTACGATTGTGGGGAAGAAACGAACAGCATGATATTGTTTTGGTATTTATCTTTTTTGGTGTGGTGTTTTTTAGGTAGCTTATGATTGTTATGGATAGTACGAGAAAGACGGAAATTATTTTTGTGGTTTTTGATGAAAAAAAGTAGTTGATCAGAGAAAATGCACCAGGACTCATTGTCCAATCGGAGACATATACTTTGAGTGATTCAACTAAGAGTGTTGGCTCAATATGTATGGCGAAGGGGAGATACAGTAGGGAAAGGGATATTAAAAATAGAAGTATTGTAAGATAAGGAGGTATTGGGTTATTGTTTTTTTGTTTTGTGATAATAAGGGGAAGCAACATTATTGGAAAAAATTTGGTGAGTGTGGCAAATGCCGTGGCAATACTTGCAAAGTATATGTTGTTTGTTTTGTAGAGATAAATAACAAGAAGAAAAAAGAAAATAATAATTCCTTCAACATGGCTTGATGCTGTTGTTTCAAATAACCAGAGGGGATTGAGTGCTATGAGGGCAATAAAGAGGGGAGACTTTTTGAGAAGTTTGAGTAATTTTGTGCCAAGATATAGGCTTGCTATGTTGAATAAAAAAAATAGTATTCGCAGTGTGAGTGCGCTATTTTGTGCAATACGGGCAGCTAGTGCAAATATATATTGTAGGGTTGGTGGATAAATGGTATAGGTCCATTTAAAAAACATTGGTTTCCAATACCATACGTTGGCAAGGTGTTGCGTTGTTGGGTTATCATGAATGGCCCAAGGGAATGTTGCGTATGGGTTTAGGTGGTGTGTGCTAAGCATTCCATCCCACAGATAGCGAAAAAAATCATTAAAAAATGGAGGAATGGAAAGAAAAATGAGTTGTGTAAGTATGGATGTTACTATTACGATAAAGAATAATGAATTTGTTTGTTTGATCTGTGTTGTGCGAGAGTAATACCAGGCACCTATGATGTATGAAAGAAACATGATGTCAATATAGAGTACTAGTTTTTTGGGATGGTCAAGTGGATTCCCTAGGAGTTTTATGGCAAAAGAAGCACCGATGAAAACGGTGCTAAGGAGTATTATGGTAATTATTTTTTTGTATTTTTGAAACATACTTTTATTGAGTCCCTCAATTTTTTTCGATTCATTTTACTCGCTTATGATGACAATTTGTTGTTTTTGTTTCCCCATAATTTTTTGTATTTACCAAATGAAAGCACTCCTGTTGGACAAACATTTACACAAGCGCTGCAGTTTACACATTCTCCATCGGTTACGGTGCGACCTTGTTGGGCATATCCCATGACGTCTATTCCCATGTGACATTCTTTGGTACATAGTCCGCAACTGATACATTTTTTTTTGTCTGCCAAAATTCCCCATGTAGAAAACTTGTTGTAGATGTGCATGAGTGCGGCGAGTGGACAAGCAAATCGGCACCACATTCGGCCGCTATAGAAAAAATATAATCCCACACCGAGTGTTCCCGCAAGGAGTGTATCTACAAAAAATGAGTATCCATTTAGGAGGATGTTATTTATTCCGCTTAGTGTATTTTGTAAATGTGGTACCCAGCCTAATATATGAAGGGTGGTGGTGATAATGATTGCGAGTAATAGTATTTGTCCAACATTTTCCCATTTTTTTGCTTTTGGTCCATGAGGGGCAAGTGTTCGGTATTCATCGCCCAGTGTTTCTGCCATGGCACCGCAAGAACAAATCCATGAGCAGTAGGCTCCTTTTCCGTATTTTATAACGAGTAGGGGAATGATGATGAATGTTTGGATTAAACTGACAATGAGCCAGAATATGCTGGGTTCATTGGTAAAAATATTCCAAAAGAATAGCGGCCACGCAAGGACAAAGCCAACAAATCGCCACCATTCGCCACCAAGAAATACGTGTTCAATGATCCACGGATGAATCCATCCCATAGTATTCATCCATGGGAGAACAACATTTGGAATGAAAAATAATGGAATTGCTTGTACGAAGAAAAGCGTGGTTGTTTGTATGGTGACGTATGTTTTTTTTGCGGTGGCAATGCGTCTTGCTCCAAAGAGTCCAATGGTGATTGTGTATAAAAAGCTATACCAAAAGTAGGGATCTTTGTTTCCTAACTGAAAAGAAAAGTATTTATTGCCAAAAAAGACAATGAGATAAAAGATAATCGTAAGAAAAAAATAGGTATATTTTATGTATGACCATTTGTTTTTGAAATAGTATTTCCATTTTTTTATGAGATCTATGGTGATTACTATTCCTGTTATTCCTAATACAAGAACGCTGGTCCAGGCGATTGTTTTTATGGATGCTTCTTTTATCGTCCCCGTGATGAGTGAGGCTATAGCTGAAGAGATTCCGTTGCTTGTATCAAGTGGGGCTGAGGCTTTTCCAAAATAAACAATATTGGCAAATGCTATGGCAAATGTCATCCACCAGTACGTTATATGTGTTTTTGCATTTGCAATTTTGATGCCGGCTGATTTGAAAAATTCATACGGCAGTTGTGTCCCTATCATGATAAACACGTTATCAAATGAACGAGTTTCTTTTGTTTCGTTGATAGCTATGTCTACTTCCGTCGTTCGAATTTCTGTTATTGTTGAGTTGAAAAGAAGCGTTAATTTTTTTTCTTTTTGGAGTTTGTTACATGCAATAATATTTCCCGGTTTTGGTCGAGTGAATTCAGGTTGCCGGTAGCTCATGGTAACGGTTGCTCCTGCTTTTTGTAGTAGTTGTGCTGATTCAAGTGCCGTATCTCCACCCCCAATAACTAATATGTTTTTTTCTGTATATGCATGGGGATCAAAAAGCTGATTGTATACATGTGGAAGGGTTTCTCCTGGTACTCCTAAGTTGCGATGGTTTCCACTTTTTCCTATAGCAAGGATGGTTTTTCGAGCAAGGTATTGGTGTGTTTTTGTTTTGATAGTATGTTCGCCTTCGGCAAGCGTTTCAATCGTTTCCGCTTTCTCATTGTATACAATATTGAGGTCGGTGTGTTTTTTCATGATATGAAAAAAGTTGTCGAGTAGTTCTTCTTTGGTGTCTCCTTTTAGTTTGAGTTCACTTGGTTCTTCCATGTTTTTTGGTTCATAAAACATGGGTTTTTCTTTTGGAAAATTTTGAATGGTGTTGAAGGGACGTTCGCTTGCTTCGAGAATAATGTATTTGTATCCACGTTTTTTTGCTTCAATTCCTGCCGAAATTCCTGCTGGTCCAGCACCAATAATAACAACATCGTAGGCTTGAGTGTTTGGGTGTTTATTTTGTTTTATTTCTTGTTCCCATTGTTCAAAAATTTTACTGCGATTTTTCCAATGGTCATAGCTGGGGAATCCTTTTACTAATTTTAGTCCGCCTGTTGTGGCAAATTTTAGGAGGGGAATACCAGTTAGGTCTCCAATGATATATACCCCTTTCAGACTAGTTTCTCCCTCTTGTGTTAATTCTGGATAAAACACAACGTCGCCTGTGGGTGTGTCTTTTTGTAACCAACGGAACCATCGATCGAATGTTTTTCCCCAGAGGGTGTTGATTGGTTTTGTTATTGTGGCTATATTTTTCATATACTATGTTTAAGCAGATGCTTAATCTTTATGAATAGTTTACACAGCTTGATATAAAAAAACAAGAGTAAAAAAAATCCTGTAAAGGATTTTTTTCTTGGGTGTATTTCTTGTTAAGAAAATAAAAATATTAAGAGGGCCAGTTGTATCGCGATAATAATTGCGAGAGGAAGATGAAAGGTGTTTTTTCTTGTCTTATGTCGAAAAATTTTCATGGCAATAAGTGCCCCAATTGATCCTCCGATTCCTGCCAGAGTAAGAAGTGTTTTTTCACGAATACGACGTTTATTTATTTGGGCACTAATTTTATCAAGACCAAAATAAAATATGGTCATGGTATTTATAAATATGAGATAAAGAACAACTATTTTTTGCCACACGTATAATTCGTAAAACCAATGGATCATATAGTAGGATTATTCATCTGGGGTATCTTTTGTATTTTGATAATGGTATTTTCTGTCTTCGTGAGAAAGTTTAATCAGATTTTCTCTGATGGTATTTGGATCGCTAACATTTCTGAATATGATGCTTTGGTTATTTGATGCTGTTTTTACAATAACATCTCCGTAATTGAACATCGTAGAAAAAAGTCCAGTAATATCTGAAGAAACATCTTGGATACGGAATAAGTCTAGTTCTGAGGTTATACGAGAAAATAGTCCAAACTGCTCAATATCAATAATGCGATCGTTGGTGACCACCCATAGATCAAGATAGTAATCAATAAATTGTGTAAAAAATAACACCAGTACACTAATACAATAGCCACTCATTGTGAGAATAAATGCCGGATATGCCGCTTCGTTTGCTGTAAAGTTTGGGATAATTGCGTTTGCAATAAGATATAATCCTACGGGGACGAGCATGAGAATAATAAATAAGCCTAGTATAGGAAGAAATGTAATGGGATGGCGACGAAGGGTATAGACTATCCGTTCGTATGATTTTTGTTTAATAAGCTCGGGGATTTTCATATTATTGTAATGTTGAGTTTTGATTAAACAATGTACTTAAGGATGGAATGTCTAGGGTAATTAGCGGAGTAGTCCAATCTATCCCTTGAAGGATGTTCCATGTAAATAAAAGTATGATAATTTGGCTAGAAATAACAAAAAATGTGATAAAAAAGCTCGTAAATGTGAACGATGCACTAGAAAATAGACGATATATATTGATTACTACAAATACGCTGATGCCTATAATTGCTAGGGCGTAGATGAGTAAGAGTATATATAATGGAATGGTAATGGTGAGTAGCATAAATATTTTTATTTACTATATCATACTCTTGTTGCTAGGTATAGCGCTTTTCTTGACAACGCTCTGTATTATTGCTATATTGTTCCCGCTTTTTACGACCGTTTTTATGCCCTTGTTTGGCAGGAAAACGATGCGCTTCCTATCCTTATTCTTTCTGGTCGAAGAAAGATACTGACAGGGTAGGTGTTAACTTTTGAACTTTATATTTATGAAACAGTACGAATTACTTTGTGTACTTCGTGGTACCCTGTCAGAAGATGAAATTGCTCCATTGATGGAAAAAGTGTCTAGTATTATTACTACACAAGAAGGAGTTATCATTTCAGCAAATGACATGGGAAAACGACGAATTGCGTATCCTATTAAACATATCCGGTACGGGTATTTCCATTTGGTGTATTTTGATGCACCTTCTACACAGACTCCTCATATTCAAGAAAAACTTCGTTTGATTCCAGAAATCTTGCGTGGTATAGTGCGAGTACGAATGGAAAGTACCTCAATAGAACAACCTACCGTTGGTGCGGTTATTGATGAAATTGTCCGCCACGATGATCTTGATCGTTCTGATCGAAAAGAAAAACGACACAAAAAAGTAGACGTTTCTGCTGCTCCTGCGGTTGAAACAACGATGACACAAGAGGGGACTGCATCTTCATCTTCTGAGGAAGAAGTTATGGAAGAAAAAGAAGAGGCAGATAAGGAGCCATCAATTTCTATGAAGGATATTGATAAGAAATTGGATGAAATATTGCAGTCTGATCTTGATAACGTATAATATTAATTCATTCTTATTTATTGTCCTATGGATCTTAATAGAGCAACAGTATTGGGTCGACTTACTCGTGACCCAGAAGTTAAAACAACAACAAGTGGAAAAACTGTTACTACTTTGTCTATCGCCACAAATCGTGTTTGGAATGACCAGCAAGGAAATAAGCAAGAAGTTGTGGAATATCATAACTGTGTCCTTTGGGGAAAACTTGCTGAAATTGCTGGACAATATTTGAGCAAAGGACGACGAGTGTATGCTGAAGGTCGTCTTCAAACAAGAGAGTGGGTGGGTACAGATGGTAATAAACGGTATCGGACAGAAATTGTTGTTGACAATATGATTATGCTCGATGGATCACGTGGTGAAGGTGGTAATACTTTTTCATCTGCTGGAAATAGTAAACCCAGCGATGGTGTTCCACCACCAGATGCACCAACTGATGAAATTAAGGTAGAGGACATTCCATTCTAAAACTTTGACCCTATTTATGAAACGAACTAAAACAACACGACCGTGTCATTTCTGTGTACATAACGAGACACAGGTTGACTGGAAAGATACAAAAACACTCCGACGATTTCTTTCTTCCAATTTGAAGATTGCTGCTCGTCGACGAAGTGGTCTTTGCTCTAAACATCAACGAAACGTTGCCCGATCAATTAAACAGGCACGTATTGCTGGACTTCTTGGATTTATTACAAAATAAATTTTTGTGTATAGAAGGCGTCTCTTTGTAAGAGGCGTCTTTTATTTTTTTGAAAAAAAATTGTGAAACATGTAGCATGAAATAAAAGATACATTTTTTGTTATATGTTTTTTGTCGATATTATATGGATCAACAATTTGAAGCAGCACAAGCAAAACAATTTGAGTCCCGGGAAACTAAGGAGGCCGAAGTTAGTGAAGAAGTAAAGGCTGCTGCGGCTATGGAGCGGGCAGATTATTTAGTAAAAGAAGTTAAAAGTAGTAAGCAACAAATGCAGAATATTGTGCGGCATGTACAAGAGGTAAAGCAGGCTATTACGCAAATTCGAACGCAATTGCAACTTGCTCAAACTGATGATGCGTCATCGCTTGCAGGTGATGCAGAGCAAATAGAAAAGTTGAAAAAAAAGATTGCTGAGTATTCTCATGAATTGCATGCTATGCGAGATGATTTGGTTCATGAACAGATGGAAATATTGATGCAGGATAATACGGTTTCTCTTGATCCTGTTGTTGTGAAAAAACAAGCAGAACAATTGGTAGATTCATTGATTGGGATTATTAAATAGTATTTTTTTAAAAAAAGAACGGGGAACATTTTCCTCGTTCTTTTTATTCGTGTGAATTGTCTGTTATACTAGCGATGTAATGCAAATTTTTTGTTGGCTGCTATGGTTTCTTTTTTTCAAAAATCAAAAGGGTTTACACTGATTGAGGTTGTTGTTGGTATTGGGGTATTTTTGATATTTTCTGTCGGTATTTATGAATCAATACAATTTGTGTTTCAATCAGTGTATCAATCTCGATTGCGTATTATTGAATCGGGGATGCTTAGTGAACAAGTTGAAATTATTAGGAACATGCCATTTGATGATGTGGGGATTTTTAATGGAAGTCCTTCTGGTGTTTTAGAAAGGACAGTTACCACAACGGCGAATGGTATTTTTTTTACTATTACACGAACGGTGCGTAATATTGATGATCCGTTTGATGGAACCATTGATGGTCAGGGAGTTGTTGATAATAATTGTCAGGGGTCATTGGCCCCTGTATGTCATAATGACAGTACTCTTTGTATTTCAGAAAATGCATTGCAAGGACACCTTAATCATGGAGATACAGAAGGGGCATGTGGTGTCCCGCCATTGATTGATAATTCTCCTGCTGACTATAAATTGGTGGATATTGAAATTATTTGTACTGATTGTAAACAGCGTGAGCCAGTTCGATTGTCAACAATGGTTGCCCCAAAATTTTTGGAAGGGGATCCGGATAATGGGGCGTTGTTTGTACAAGTATTTGATGCAAATGCTGATCCTGTACAAGGAGCAACGGTGAGGATTATTGCAACGTCTACTGATCCAATATTTGATTTTGAAGATACTACCGATAATGAAGGATATTTACGTATTGTTGATTTGCCGGGTGCGCTTAATGCGTATGATATTATTGTGACAAAAAGCGGATTCACAACGGATAGGACAACGTCTACGTTGGCTAATCCTTCAAAACCATTGGCTTCTGTGGTAGCACAAAATGTGACACAAGTGAGTTTTTCTATTGATGAAATTTCTCATATTAATTTATCTTCTATTGATTCGTTTTGTACAGCAGTGTCTGGCGTGGATGTGAGCTTACAGGGATCAACGTTGGTGGGGACAAGTCCTGACGTGTATTTTTTTGATCAATCAGTTACTACAGACGGAACAGGAAGTTATGTATTTTCTCCAATGGAGTGGGATATTTATTCATTACAAGTGTTGGGGTATGACATTATTGGGAGTATTCCTGGGTTACCATTGAATTTGCCTCCGGGTATTGAACAGTCTGTTCAGTTGCTTGTTGGTGATGATACTGCCAATTCATTGTTGATTCATGTACAAGATAGTATTACTGGACAGCCTGTATCTAGTGCGTTGGTTCATGTAACAGGAAATTCTTTTGATGAGATGGATAGGACAGGGGTTGGTCATGTTAGACAGACTGATTGGAGTGGTGGATCTGGTCAGCTGGTGTATACGGATACGACTCGTTATTTTGATGATGGTGGCGTTGATGTTTTGGCTTCTTCTGGAAATGTGCATTTACAAAGTTTTGTCGGGCAATATGCTGACAGTGGTGAAATCGAGTCATCCATTATTGATCTTGGAACAACGCCAAATTATGTGACCATTCAATGGGAGCCGTTTAGCCAGCCAACGGAAACAGGTGACTCGTCATTGAAGTTTCAGATTGCTACCAGTAATTCTTCTACTGCTGGAAGTTGGACGTATCTTGGTCCGGATGGTACGGCTGGAACCTATTATGATGAAAATACGATTGATATTAATAGTATTCATGATGGGGATAGATATTTGCGGTATACAGCATATTTTTCTACGGCGTCAACAACATTTACTCCAACATTGTCTGATGTGAGTGTTACGTATACAAATAGTTGTACTCCGCCAGGACAATTATATTTTGGAAATATTTTTAGTCAGGAATATACGATTGCTGTTGGTGGAGATGGGTTTCAAACGTCTACACAGCAGGTTACTGTTGATGGAGATATATTTGTGACAGTCGAGCTTGTTGGGTCTTAGGAGCATTTTTATTTTTCGTTTTATTATATGGTGTGGTTTCGTCATAGTGGTAAAGGATTTACATTGATAGAGTTACTTGTTTCCATGAGTATTTCTTTGTTATTGATGTCTGGCGTTTTATGGCTACTTGTTTATTCGTTACGAGCAAATACTATTATTTGGGATCAGTTGTCTTCACAAAACGATGCACGGCGAATTATTCGACAAGTTGTAGATGATGTTCGGCGTGCAGAAACATCTAGTTTGGGAGGGTATCCTTTGGTTACGTCTACTCCATATGAACTTACTGTATATAGCAATGTTGACGAAGATTCTCTTCGTGAACGTGTTCGTTTTTGGCTTGATGGGACAGAATTTATGAGAGGAGTACTCAAACCATCTGGGAATCCTGTTTCTTATGATGAACAGGAAGAAGAAGTTACTATTATTGGAAGAGACATCGTTAATATAAGTCAGGGATTGCCGATTTTTTCTTATTACGGAGAGGAATATGCTGGAACGTCTACCCCACTCATTGATCCTGTTAATTTAACTGATGTTCGTGTTGTACAGGTACAGTTGGAGATTGAGCGGGATCCGTTGGCTTCTCCAGAACCGTTGGCAGTTTCTTCTTTTGTTACTATTAGAAATTTAAAAGAAAATTAGGCATTACGAATAATATATTATTTTCATTTATCAATTTTGTGAATACTATTTTTCAACAATTTAAGAGATTAGCATACGATCAACGAGGGGCGATATTGCTGTACATTATTGCTTTTGGGGGGATGGCTTTTACTATTATTGTTGGCGGTGTGGTGAGTTATTCATTGATTGAACACCGTGCTTCGATTAAAAAGCATTCTCGTGATATGGCATTTCATATTGCGGAAGCAGGTATTGAATATTATCGTTGGCATTTGGCACATGATCCAAATGATTTTCAGGATGGTACTGGTCAATCAGGACCATATGTTCATGAATATTATGATAAGGATGGTACGGTGATTGGAGATTTTTCTTTGGAGATTGATCCGCCGTTGTCTGGAAGTACTATTGTTACGGTACGTTCAACTGGGCACACCGCTTGGGATCCTGATCAAGAACGAACGGTACAGGTACGTGTTGGATTTCCAGCACTTACGGACTTTGCATTTGTGGAAAATAGCGATATGAGTTTTAGTCAGACAACGGAAGTACATGGGAAGGTGCATTCCAATGGGGGCATCGAATTTAATGGGACAACGGATGCCGTGGTACAAAGTGCACAAGAAACATACGACAATGGAAGCGGAAGCCATTCTGGTGTGTGGGGCATTGGTGGCCCTTCAGTATTTTTTGATTTTCCTGTGCCTCCAAAAGATTTTTTTGGTATTACGTCAGATCTTGCTGACATTCGTGATTTAGCTGATGAAGCAGGAGTTCATTTATCTTCTTCTGGAGATGAAGGATGGCATATTGAGTTTCTTGCTGATGGCACGTTTAATTTGTATTTGGTTATTACTCGTCTTTGTTATGGTGGTTCTGGAACGTGGGTTTGGTGGTGGGGGTGGTATTGGGATGGGGAGGTCCTTTGTTATGATATTGACGAAGAAACATTTCAGGCAAATTATCCTATTCCTGAAAATGGGGCGATTTTTGTGGAGGATGATGTGTGGGTGAGTGGTGTTGTTAATGGGCGGGTGACGGTTGGTGCAGGGAGGTTTCCTGTTTTGGCAAGTACGTATCAAGATATTTATATTCCTGATAATTTGGTATATGAAGAAAAAAATAGTGATGACGTTCTGGGATTGATTGCACAGGGTGATATTATTGTTCCGCGTGATGTGCCGGATGATATGGAAATTGATGCCGCGGCACTTTCACAGTTTAATCAGATTCAACGACCGTATTATAATGCAACGTATTTTCCGAGTGTAAAAAATAGTTTGTTATTTTATGGTTCACAAATATCGTATGATGGCGGAGGATGGAAATGGATTGATGAAAATGAAGACGTTATATCTGGGTTTGTAAATACCAATCATACGTATGATGGGAATCTTCGATATTATCCACCGCCTGGGTTTCCTGTGGAAAATACCTATGATTTAATTTCTTGGGAAGAAATAGAATAGTAATTGTTCGTGTTTTGTGATTGTTTTTGGTATACTAATCACAGCCTGTTGTAAATTTATTTTTGTATAACGTTGATGTGTATGGCAAAAGTGCAACATGTTCGAAAAGGAGTTATTACCGTCGCTGGAATGGGGACGAGATTTTTACCAGCAACAAAAGCGATGCCAAAAGAAATGCTTCCTGTGCTTGATAAGCCGGTAGTGCAATATATTGTAGAAGAAATGGCTGAAAGTGGGATAACGGAAATCATTTTTGTTACGAGTTCACAAAAACGTGCAATTGAAGATCATTTTGATCGTGATCATGATTTTGAATATTTTCTTAAGGAAAAAGGAAAACTTGATCGATTACAATCGCTTATTGATTTAACAAAAAAAGTTCGATTTTTTTATACTCGGCAGTCTCAGCCACTTGGGAATGGACATGCACTTTTAGCTGCAAAAGAATTTATTGGTGACGAGCCATTTGCCTTTTCTGATGGTGATAGTATTATCGATGCAAAGGTGCCGGTAATTAAACAGCTTATTAAAACATTTTACCAAGAAGGAAAACCCGTTATTGGTGTACAGCGGATTGAAGATAAGCAGGCAATGACAAAATATGGAAATGTGTATGCATCTCCAATGCGAACGGATAGAACATACAGGGTACAAAAATTTGTTGAAAAACCAACAATACAAAAGGTGTCAGAACAGGGACTTATTGTGGGTGGTATGCGATATATTTTAACAAAAGATATTTGGAAATTTTTGGAAGCACAACAAACTGGGCGTGATGGAGAAATTTGGCTTTCTGATGCGGCGAATGCTATGGCTCAGAAAAAACCGTTTCTTGCCTATGAGTATAAGGGTATTTATTTTGACACAGGGAATAAAATTGCGCTTTTGAAAGCGGCCATTCATTTTGCTCAAAAAGAAGGATTATTATGACCATGTCGTTTGCCAAAAAAATTATTCTCGTTACCACTTTTTTGAGTGTGGTTTTTTTGCCAACGGCGGCATCTGCTGCTGGAGGAACAAATAGTGAAGGGGCTCCTGTTGGGTGGCAGTGCCGGATAAACATGAAAGTTCTGGGTGTATATGCTTCTTTTATTAATGCTAATTTGGTAAATAAATCGATTGCTGAACAAGTACAAATTATTGCTTCTCAGCCACAGAATGCATTCTGTTCTCTTGAAGATTTTCAATCAAATACCAGTTTGGTTACTTCGCTCTATCGTTATGAAATAGGGAAAAAAATTGACCTTTTCGCTTTATCAAACAATCTTTTTCATATTACTCAAAATAAGGCAAAAGAGAAGGGTTTTTTGACGTATTTTGATACAGGACAGTCCGATTTTGTACAGATTACCAGTTGGGATACGGGAGATGTTGTTGATCGTTGTGAGCCGTTGCCCTTGACTATTTTGCAAGGGGTTGTTGTCGCGTCAGATGGTAACACGGAGTTTCCTATATTACGTAGTGGACAAACAACAAAAGATTCTGTGACAGAAGCATCTTGTCCTCTTGGTACGAGCGGTGGAGTTTATCAAGGTGTGTATCCTGTTGGTTCAGAGAATTATTATGTTGTTACATTCACCGTTACTAATGATCGACAATTTTTTGCTAATGAAAAGGTATCAACAGATGAAGGACTCGCGGTTCCTTTTTCTTTGCCAATTTCTTTAAATCAATGCGAAAATGATTTGAATCCGTTTGGATGTATTTCTATTCCGCAGTTAATTGGGAAGGGCATTAGTATTGTGGTTGGTGTTATGGGAATGTTTGCTCTTTTGTGGTTTATCTATGCTGGAGTTATGTGGATGTCTGCGGCAGGAAATGTTGAACGAAGTGGCTCTGCATTAAAGATGTTAGTGTGGGGTGGTATTGGTATTTTGGTTATTTTTGCAAGTTATGCCATTTTAACTTTTGTACTTGGGGCATTTACTTAATTTTGAGTTAGTTGCTTTTGCTAGAGGCAATTCAGCCTTTGGTTGAAATAGTTTTATCTATATGAAGTTTAGGATATCAATGTTTATCGTTATACTTTCTAGTTTTACGTTTTTAGGACTAGGTTGTAAGGGATTGTCACCGACACAAACGGCGGCTATTACTCCTGTTGAAATTAATTATTGGACAGTATTTGATGATGTTGATGTATTACGACAATTTGCTGAACAGTACAAAGTAATTCGTCCGTATGTAACGGTAAACATTCGACAAGTTCGGTATGATGATTTTGATAATCGATTGATTAATGCACTTGCTGACGATATTCAGCCAGATATTGTATCTATTCATGTGCAGTGGCTTCGAAAATATTTATCACGGCTTGATCCTATGCCGTCTACTGTGAGCGTCGCGGACGTTGCGGTATCTGGGCAGTATGTAAAAAATGTCCAAGTTGATGTATATGATCAACGGATGCCTTCTGTCAATGCAGTAAAGGCAAATTATATTAATACGGTATATGATGATGCTGTAGTAGGCAATCGGATTTATGGACTTCCTTTGGCGGTTGATACGCTTGCTATCTATTATAATAAACGGCTTCTTGATAGAGCTGGTATTGCTACTCCTCCAACGACGTGGGATGAATTTTTATCTGCAGTACAAAAAACAACCCTTTTTAATTCTCGTGGAGAGCTGATTCAATCTGGTGTTGCACTTGGAACAGCAGATAATATTGATAATTTTGCTGATATTTTTGCCATGTTGCTGATGCAAAATGGTGTTGAAATTGCGAATGGCAACAGGGTTGCTTTTGCGAGTGGTCTTGAAAAACGGGTTGATCCAAATCATCCTACTATGGAGACATTGCGTTTTTATACTGATTTTTCGCAGCCAACAAAAGAAGCTTATGCATGGAATGATACTCAGGATGGGGCAATTGAAGCCTTTACTCGTGGACGAAGTGCTTTTTATCTTGGGTATGCGTTTGAAGCCAAGGATATTCGTCGATTAGGGCGGCAAATTGATTGGGCGGTGATTCCTGTGCCACAGTTGGATCTTCAAAAGCCGGTAAATGTTGCTAATTATTGGTTGGAATCTGTGCTTGAAAAGTCTCTTCATAAAGATGAAGCGTGGGATTTTATTCGATTTATTACAAGCCCAGAAAATGTTGATATTTATCTTGCAGCAACAGGACAGCCAACTCCGCTTCGTTCACAAATTGGGGCACAGCGAGATGATCCTGTTGTTGGTCCGTTTGTTCTTGAAGTGTTGAATGCAAAAAATTGGTATCAAGGAAAAGATGTCGCTGCGGCAAAGAATGCGTTTGCTACGTTGATTAATGATTTTCGGGAACCTTTTGGTGAAGGAGATTCAACTGAGCGAGATGGGAGTTTAATTTTACGTGCTGCGCGGACTATGCAGCAAACATATTAGTATGTTTTATCGCCCTATTGTTAATATATTGTTGAGTGTTTTTGTACTCTTTTTTGTATTTTTTTGGGTTTCTTCTGTTTCTGCCATTGTTGCTGGTGGAGCAAAAGAAAATTGTCAAAATTTATCTTCAGGTCAAAAATATGCAGAATTTGTTTTTGTGTTTGGTCCCAATTCTGATGAATATATTGATACGAGGAATCCAGAGCCATCAAATCAGGGCATTACTTTATGTTTTGAGGTAGAAAATGAGAATGATACAAAAATTTCTTTGGCAGTAATGGATCTTCAAACGGATATTATAAATAGTTCTTGGGCTACTTATGACGCTGATAGGGAAGTATATAGCTGTCCGGATAATTGGCTAGATGATCAAGGTGGGGCTTTCAGTGATGTTTATGCTGGACGGTTGGAGATATTTTTATCTCGTGCTGAGGGGACAGAAAATTGTGCTCTTAGAGGAACACTTACTGCAAGAACTATAACAAAAAGATATAGATATTTTGTTAAACTGCCAGATCCACAGGAGATCGCTCATTTTTATTTTAATGGGTTCCATAATGCGCAAGAGCCTTCGGATCAAGATGTAAATACAAGTACTAATAGTGGTGAATCAAAT
>CAZEYK010000008.1:32309-33544 GCA_964516055.1 uncultured Gammaproteobacteria bacterium | reverse complement strand
TTTTTGTTGCCAAAAAATATCTGCGGTTGTTCTTACTCCAAATAGGACGTGTATGTTATGGGTATTTTTTTTGTATTCAAGTTCATCACGGATTATTCCTATGATAGGAGCGATTCCTGTTCCTGTAGCAATGAAGGAAAGGTTGTGTTCTGTTTGGGTGTTGGTAAATCGTCCGTTTGGTCCACGAAAGTTGAGGGTATCTCCTACGGCAGCTTGTTCTATCATGGTGGATGCTTTCCCTCCTGGAAGGAGCTTTATGCAGAATTCGATATAGGTATCGTGTGGGGCGGATGATAACGAATAGGAACGAAATATTGGACGTTCTTCTTCTCCTGGGATGTACCATTGCACAAATTGGCCTGCTTGAAAGGTAAAGTCTTGGGGTTTTGTGGTTTGAATTTCAAACACCCGATCTGCTATGTTGGTTTTTTTGGTGATAGTAACGGAAAAATCTTTCATAGAATGTCATTGACAAATGATATAAACTCCTATAACATACTACGTTAGTATGTTTTATGTCAATAAAGAGGTGGATTATGCTGTGCAATTGGTTATGGCACTGGCACGATTACCGGATAATTCATTGTTAAGTCTTCGTGCGTTCTCTGAAGAGAGTACCATTTCTTTTTTATTTCTTCAAAAAATTGCCCGAAAATTGCGGAAGGCGGGGATTATTACTTCAGTTAAAGGAGCTTTTGGCGGGTATACATTGCGCGCTTCGGCTGGTGATATTAGTATGTATCAAATTTTGGAGGCTATTTGTGGACCGCTTGGTTTTGTTGAGTGTTTGAAGGATAATCAAACATGTCCACAAGCGAAGGGATGTTTGTCTCGGAGTGTTTTTGCGCGGATTAATACAGAAATGATGGCATCGCTTTCACACCTTAGTGTGGCGGATATGCTTGAAGAATTATCTATACAATAGTTATGTTCCCCAAAAAACCAGTAACAATTCGTGAAGTTTATTTAGATTATGCCGCGGCCACTCCTGTGTCACAGGACGTTTTGGCAGTAATGATGCCTTATTTTTCTGATTGCTTTGCAAATCCAAGTACATTGTATGCTGCTGGTGTTGCGGCACGTGAAGCCGTTGAACAGTCTCGGTGTGATGTCGCTTCGTCATTATGTACTCAGCCAGATACGATTGTTTTTACGAGTGGGGGAACGGAATCGTGTAATTTGGCTTTGTTTGGATTATTGAGTCGGGAACAGGGAAAAAATAAACATATTATTAC
>CAZEYK010000008.1:0-32299 GCA_964516055.1 uncultured Gammaproteobacteria bacterium | reverse complement strand
GGAACATAAGGCAGTGCTTGGACCTATTAAACAGTTAGTGCAAGAAGGATATTCGGTTACCTATTTGGATGTTGATGAAACGGGGCAGATTGATATTGCCCAGTTTAGAAAAGCTTTGCGTCCGGAGACAGTACTTGTGTCGATTATGTACGTGAATAATGAATTGGGAACGGTGTATCCGGTACAGGATATTGGAAAGGAAACTTTGAAATGGCGAAAGAAACATAATAGTGTGTTTCCATATTATCATATTGATGCTTGTCAGGCGCCATTATATTTTGATGTATCTGTTGAACGTCTTCATGTTGATTTGTTGAGTGTAAATGGCAGTAAGATATATGGTCCAAAAGGTATTGGTGCATTGTATGTTCGGCGTGGAGTAGCTATTGATCCTATTATGGTTGGTGGTGGACAAGAACATGGATTGCGATCAGGAACAGAGCATGTACCAGGGATCGTTGGGTTTGGACAGGCAATGGATAACAGACAACATAATGATACAACAGTACGAGAATTACGGGATTATTTTTGGAAAGAAATTGAACGGACTATTGAAGCTGTACAATTAAACGGTATTCCTATTTGTGTGAGTGATTATGATAAGTATGGTTCTTGTAATGACGGTGATAGCCGAAGCCCTAATAATGTACATGTATGGTTTCACGGAGTGGAAGCTGAAACGTTGGCGTTATATTTAAGTGAGTATGGCATTATGGTTGGAATTGGATCTGCATGTACAACGGGAACGGATGAAGATTCTCATGTTCTTGCTGCTTGTGGATTTACCAAGGAAAGAATAACAGAGAGTGTTCGATTTACGTTGGGAGCAGCTACTACAAAAGAAGATATTGATTATGTTGTGACGTTTTTGCCGGGCATTGTGGAACATATAAGAGTTGTACAAGGATTATGATTCAATCATTTGAAAAAAAATGTAGTGCATGGACTCGTTTTTTTCGGCCATATATGAAGAAATATGTGGTTCCTGTAAAAATTGCAGACGAACAATTGCTGGAAACCTATCATCAAAGTCCGGGCTGGCTTGTGGAGATGGTATATTGGAAAACGTATTTTACGCCAGATTGTATTGTTGAATGTAGTGATACGGGGGGACAAACGTCTTGTGGGGTGGCTACTCTTTTTTGTAATACGAAACATTTTTCTGAACAGGATATAGCGAATCTTCTTGAATAAATTGGGCTGGTGATTGATGATGAATTATGACCAACACTTCTATAAAAAAACATTCTCTATCGTTTACGCCATCGCGTGAGCTTTTTGATGGGGCAAATAAAGATACTTCGAAGTTTAAATCGAAGCCTGGTATTACCGAGGATGTTGTTCGAGAAATTTCGAAGCAGAAGAATGAACCAGCTTGGATGCTTGAAAAACGATTGGTTGCGTTTGCCTTATTTCAAGAAGCATCATTGCCAAGTTGGGGACCGGATTTATCTGATTTAAATTTGGATGAAATTATTTACTATGTTCGACCGAATACTGAGGAAGCAAGAACATGGGATGATGTGCCAGAAGATATTAAGCAGACGTTTGATCGGTTGGGTATCCCAGAGGCTGAAAAAGCGGCGCTCGCAGGAGTTGGGGCACAATATGATAGTGATGTTGTGTATCATAATATTCAGGCGAGTTTGAAGAAAAAAGGAGTGATTTTTGAAAATATGGATGTGGCGGTACAACAATATCCCGCATTGGTAAAAGAATATTTCATGACTCAGTGTGTTCCCATTAACGATCACAAATTTGTGATGCTTCATGCCGCGGTTTGGAGTGGAGGAACATTTATTTATGTCCCAAAAGGGGTGAAGGTGGAATTGCCGCTTCAAGCATATTTTCGGATGAATGCGAAGGGTGGAGGGCAATTTGAACATACGTTAATTATTGTTGATGAAGGGGCGGAGTTGCAGTATATCGAAGGATGTAGTGCGCCACGATATGCGGTGAATTCGCTTCATGCGGGATGTGTAGAAATTTTTGTGCATAAGCATGCTCGTTGTCGATATTCGAGTATTGAGAATTGGTCAAAAAATACATACAATTTAAATACCAAGCGAGCACTTGTTGATGAACAGGGTGTGGTGGAATGGATTAATGGGAATATGGGTTCTGGAGTTACTATGTTGTATCCGTGTTCAGTACTTCGTGGAAGAGGATCTCGTTCTGATAGTTTGGGTATTGCGTTTGCTGGTCCAGGACAAGATCAAGATACGGGATCAAAAGTAATTCATGCTGCCCCCGATACCAAATCGACTATTCGTGCAAAATCTATTTCTGCGGGTGGGGGTATTTCTACCTATCGTGGATTAGTGAAGGTAACGAAAAAAGCTACCAATTCTCGTGTTAGTGTGGAGTGTGATGCGTTACTTATGGATGATATATCTGTGTCAAATACCCATCCGTATATGAAGATTGATACGAATGATGTGGATATTGTGCATGAAGCAACGGTAGGAAAAATTGGAGATGATGAAATTTTTTATTTAATGAGTAGGGGATTGAGTGAGGAACAAGCAATGCAAATGGTGGTGGCTGGATTTATTGAGCCAATTGTGAAAGCGTTGCCGCTTGAGTATGCGCTGGAGTTGAATAAGTTGATTGAGCTTGAGATGGAAGGCTCTGTTGGATAAAATATGTCACGTAGCATGAAACACATAACACGTAATACAAATCAATTTTTGAATATTGTATCTGGGAGCGCAGATGTTGATTTTGTTGATAACAAAATGACTGTTGTGGTTTCAGAAAAAGATGTGGTGATTGAAGAATTGGTATGTAATGAATTTGTTGAAATTATTATTGAACTGAAAAAAGATGCCAGTTTGGATTATATTGCTATTCAGTCGGAAGCGGGAGTCAATATTTCAAGAACGGTTGAGGTTGCTGAAAACGCGGCAATGCGATGGTTTGATATTAATTTTTCAAATGGGCAGACAAAAATATCAACCGTTACAAAACTTATTGGTGACGGTGCTCGGGGTGAAACGTATGGATTGTTTTTTGCGAGTGATACAGATGAGTATGATGTATATCATGCAACGGAGCATTTAGCTTCTCATACTACTTCCGACATGAAAGTGAAGGGAGTGGTGGGAGGAAAAGGATTTGTGAATTATAAAGGGTTGATACGTATTCCAGAAGGATCCTCTGGTTGTGAAGGATATCAAAAAGAAGATACATTACTTTTATCAAAAGATGCAAAAATATATGCAGTGCCGGATCTTGAGATTGCCAATAATGATGTAACCTGTTTTCATGGGGTTACCACAACGCATATGAGTCAGGAAAAATTGTTTTATATGCAATCACGTGGTCTTGATACTGAAACAGCAGAACATTTGGTTGTTCGGGCACATTTGGGTGGTGTGTTGGATCAATTATCTGAACAAAAAAAAGAAACGGTGTTATTGCTTATTGATGAGAAGTTTGGGTACGGTCGTGAGGAATAGTGATTTTTCTTTAAGATGTAAATAATAGTAGTTATCAAAAGTATATGCATAATCAAGTCAAGATAAAGAAAGATTTTCAGATGTTTTATCACCATCCTGATTTGGTGTATTTGGATAATGCCGCAACGACGTTGACGCCAGATATTGTGGTGGAAGCAATGAATGGGTATTACCATCATTACAATGCAAATATTCATCGTGGTGGGCATGGTATTGGTGCTATGGCAACGGAGCGGTATGAACAGGTACGAAGCCAAGTAGTTCAGTATATCCATGCACCAGGAACAAATAATATTGTATTTACTTCAGGGACAACACATGGAATGAATATGCTTGCTCAGGGATTAAAACATTTGCTTGAGCCGGGGGATGTTATTTTGCTTACTAGAATGGAACATCATGCAAACTTGTTGCCGTGGCAGCGAGTAGTAAGAGAAACTGGTGCTGAATTGCGATTTGTTGAATTCACTGATGACTATCAGTTTGATATGGATTCTTTTGATAGATTGCTTGATGAACGGGTGAAGATTGTTTCTATTACTCATATTTCAAATGTTCTTGGAACGGTTGTTCCAATTAAAGAAGTTTGTCAAAAAGCAAAAGACATGCAGGCAATAACCATTATTGATGCCGCACAATCTATTGCGCATATGGCTGTAGATGTTCAAGATATTGGGTGTGATGCATTGGTATTTTCTGCGCATAAAATGTATGGACCAACGGGCGTTGGAGTATTGTATGGTACAACTGCTTTGCTAGAAGAATTAGTGCCATATCATTTGGGTGGTGGTATTGTTCGTGAAGTACGGGAAGATAGTGCTATATGGAATGATATTCCGGCGCGATTTGAAGCAGGTACTCCTAATATTGCAGGAGTCATTGGTCTTGGTGCTGCCTGTGAGTATATGAAAGATATGGGAGTGACAGATGTTGGTGATCATGAACATACATTGATGGCATATGCTATACAACAATTAGCAACAATTCCGCAGGTAACGATGCTTTCTGGGAAAACGCATGTTTCTTCTGTTTTGTCTTTTGTTGTTGAGGGTGTTCATCATCATGATCTTGCGACATTGCTTGATGAGGAACATATTGCTCTTCGGTCTGGACGACATTGTGCTGAACCGTTACTTATGGCGCTTGGGTTGGTGGGGACCTGTCGAATTTCTTTTGGAGTGTATAATACATCAGAAGATATTGATCGATTTATTGTTGCGTTGAGAAAGGCTATTGGTATACTTACGAATGACGAATAATTTGGAATTACTAATTGTTTATGAGTATTCATGAAAAAATTGCACAATTGAAAGAATATTTTTCTGTGTTGCCAGGATGGGAAGAAAAATATGCCTATATTATTTCTCTTGGAAAATCTTTGTCGCCACTTGCGGATGAATATAAAACCGACGAATATTTGGTGCGTGGTTGTCAGTCGAATGTATGGCTTCGATCGTATGAACAGGATGGAAACGTATGTTTTGAAGCAGATAGTGATGCGCTTATTACGAAAGGTATTGTTGCGCTGTTGTTGTTTGTGGTATCAGGGCATTCAAATGAAGATATACGAGATACGGATTTTTCTTTTTTGGATGATATTGGGTTGAAGAGTCATTTGTCTATGGCGCGGGCGAATGGGTTGCAAGCGATGATTGATCGTATTACTCATGTATAATAATATGTTTAATTTTTTTATAAAACAAACAGGAAATGTATTTTTTTTCAGTGGATGTATTGGGTTGATTCTTTTTTGGTTAGAGGACTCATTTTATTCAACATTGATTTTTTATAAAATAGTGATGTTTATATTATTTATCCCTGCTATAATAGGATTTGCTATATCAAATATTGTGTTATTTCCCATTTGTTTTGTTAATCCCCATAATATTTGTCGTGGGTTGGGATTAGATGGTGGACCGCTTGAATTTATTGAATGGGCTGGTATGTTTGGGGGGATGTTTGTTGGATATGGAGTGTATGGATTAGGGCTATATCTTCTTTATAAAAAAATAAGAAAATCATAATATGAGTTTGTTTCTTCGTACGGTATCTGTTGAGGTTGAGGGTAAGGAAATTATTCATGGGCTTAGTCTTGAGCTACCAAAAGGACAGGTTCATGTCATCATGGGACCAAATGGTTCTGGAAAATCGACATTGGTAAATGCGCTTATGGGGCACCCATCATATACGCTGACAGGTGGGCAGATTATGCTTGATGGTGAAGATATTACACAACGTGCTCCAGATGAACGATCAAAAGCTGGATTGTTTTTGTCTATGCAATATCCACCAGAGATTGCTGGTGTGACGATTTCAAACTTTCTTCGGATGGTGTATGAAGCAAAGATGGGTGAAAAACAAAATCCGGTAGTGTTTTATCGATTTTTGCAAGAAAAGATGGAGGAATCGCAAATTGATCCGACGTTTGCCAAGCGATATGTAAATCAAGGTTTTAGCGGTGGAGAAAAAAAACGGGCAGAAATTTTGCAGTTGGCTGTGCTTGATCCAACCTACGCGATATTGGATGAAACAGATTCAGGTCTTGATGTTGATGCATTGAAGGTTGTTTCTGAAGGGATTAATCGGTTTCGCTCAGAAGAGAAAGGTATATTGTTGATTACGCATTATAATCGGATTTTGGAATATGTAACGCCTGATGTTGTTCATATTATGATAGATGGAAATATTGTGAAGAGTGGGGGAGCGGAGTTGGCGAAGGATATTGAGGAGAAAGGGTATGAGGGGTATTAAAGTAAAAAAATCCGTTATTTTTTTATGAAACAAAAAATCATTGAACAATTACAAACGATTATGGATCCAGAGATCCCTTTGGATATTTATACGCTGGGTCTTATTTATGATATTCAGATAAAATCAGATACACATTTGTATTTGCAGATTACGTATACCACCCCGCAGTGCCCATTTGGAGCGGTGATGCAGCAACAAATTCAACAAAAGATGAGAGATTTAGGGTTTTCTCAGGTAGAGATTGATGTTACGTTTGATCCTCCGTGGAATGCGAGTGAAGAGTTGCGGGATATGTTAGGCGTTTAATTTTTACGATATTGTATGAATCAAAAAAAAGTACGTGTATGCAATGGATCATGGTGTTGCCGATATGGGAGTACGCGGATTTTTCAGGTTATCAAAAAAGCGTTTGGATTGAAATTTCGTAATAAGAATGCTAAAATCGATCTTGATTATTGTAAATGCCTTGGTTATTGTTCGAGTGGCCCGAATGTTGCTGTGGATGATGGTATGATATTTTTGGCTGATGAAGATACTGTTGTGGAAGAAATTTTGAAAGGTGGGGAACATAGAGAACGAGGAGGAGTTGAAATGACTATTGAAGATAGTTTTTTGGGAGATATCTAATTGTAAAAAATTATGAAACATGAACATCAAGATATTATTGACGAGCTTGGGACAGAACATATTTCTGTAGGAGTTCGTAAAACAGGGAAAATTAGAAAAGTTGTGGTGGATAGAGATGCTTGTATTGGTGCACAGTCTTGCGTTGTGGTAACACCAGATTTATTTCAGATGGACGATGAAAATTTAGCATACGTTACTGACAAGGATCATAATTTGATGGATGATGATATGATTAGACTTTCTGCGGAGTCTTGTCCTGTATTGGCGATTCATTTGTATGATGAAGATGGGAATAAAATTTTCCCGGTGTAATGTTTTTCATTTGTAGTGTATTTATTGTATAATAAGATGACTTAAGTAGATGTATGCAGTCATCTTTTTTATTAAATACTATTCATTTTTTTCTCAATCATTTTTGGGTTTTTTTTATTTCAACTATTTGTGTATTTTTGGCAACCGCTCTTGGTGAATATTATGTAAGAAATTTGCGTCGTGAGGTAAAAAAACGAGAAAAAGTAGAAGCACGTTTGAAAAAAGAAAAACAAAAGTTGCTTACGTTAAAAAATCAAATTCAGCATAAAAATGAACGACTTGAAGCTATTTTATCATCCATGGGAGAAGGAATGCTTGTGTCTGATAAAAAAGGAAAAATTGTATTAGTAAATCAGTGTGGAAGTACTATCATGAGAGTGTCTCCAAAAGATTTAATTGGAACTTCTATTGATACATTGATGCATTTTGTGAGTAAACGTGATGTGGATAGTCGATCATCATATTGTGATCTTGTTCAGTCAGTAGTGAAGGACACAAATATTGTGACTGTTACTCCCACTGATGATTTTTATTGTCAACGTGTTGGTGCAGGCGATGTTCCTATTACGATGGTGATTGCTCCTTTATTGACTTCTGGAAAAAATAATGGAGTTATTACCTTATTTAGAGATGGTACACAGGAAAAAGAAGTTGATGAGATGAAAAATACCTTTGTGTCATTTGCATCACATCAGTTACGAACTCCATTAACGGGAATTCGGTGGTATGCGGAAGAATTATTAGGTTCAGATGTTGGAAGAATTACCAAAAAACAGCGGGTGTTAATTGCGGGTATGTATGAATCTACGAAACACATGATTACTTTGGTAAATGATTTGCTCAATGTGTCTCGTGTGGAATCAGGGAAATTGCGTATTTCTCCTGAGCCTATTGATTTGTCATCATTTGTTCATGATGTGGTTGTTGATGCCGCTCCTTTGCTTGCTGCTAAGGAAGATACTGCACCAGGAGCAGAAATTGTATACAACAATACGTTGGGAACGTTTGCTCCTATTATGATTGATGGAACATTGTTGCGGCAGGTGATCCATAATTTTTTGACGAATGCTATTAAGTACAGCAACGCTATTCATACGGGGGATATTTCTGTTTCTCTCTCAAAAGATAAACACGGGTGGTTTGTTGTGAGCGTGATTGATCATGGTATTGGTATTGCAAAGTCAGAACAGATGTATGTTTTTGATAAATTTTTTCGTGCACAAAATGCGAGTGAGGTAACGATGTCAGGAACAGGGCTTGGATTATATGTAGCAAAACTTGTGGTGGAAGATGCAGGGTGTACCCTTGGGTTTCATTCAATAAAAGGAAAGGGATCTACATTTTTTGTGACTATTCCTCCTGAAGGAATGGTATCTAAAGACGGTACACGAGAATTGTCTGTTTGATTTTGGAAGAAGTCTATTTGTAATAAAAAAACAGATCTACGTATGTAGATTTGTTTTTTTATTGAGGACTGATGTGAAGTTCATTTTTGTTGAGATCGATGAAGACATTGTCACTTTCTTCAATTTTTCCTTTGATAATATCCATTGCTATTGGATCAAGTATTTTTTGTTGAATAATTCTTTTGAGTGGTCTTGCCCCTAAATTTGGATCAAATCCTTTGACGGCGAGCCAATCTTTTGCTGTATCTGTTACCGTGAGTGTAATTTTTTTCTCTGAGAGCCGTATCATTACTTGTGCCAGTTGAATATCAACTACTTGTCTAATTTGAGATTGGTTTAGTGGGTGGAACGTGATAATTTCATCAACACGGTTGAGAAATTCGGGACGAAATCGTTCTTGGAGCGCAGACATAATTTGTTCTTTTATTTTTTCGCTATCTTCTTTTGATTTTTTTTCTCCATCAATTTTTTCTTCAAATCCAAATGCACCACTTTTTCCCATTTTCATAATGAGGTCGCTGGCAATGTTGCTAGTCATGATAATAACGGTATTTTTAAAATTGACTTTTCTTCCTTTTGCATCGGTAAGTTGTCCATCTTCGAGAATTTGTAACATGATATTGAATGTATCTGGATGGGCTTTTTCAATTTCATCGAATAGTACGACAGCATATGGGCGACGTCTGATTTTTTCTGTGAGCTGTCCACCTTCTTCATAGCCAACGTATCCTGGGGCAGATCCCATCATTTTACTTACGGCATGACGTTCCATGTATTCACTCATATCAATGCGGACCATTGCATCTTCATCATTAAACAAAAATGCGGCAAGGGACTTTGCGAGTTCGGTTTTTCCTACTCCTGTGGGTCCCATAAAGATGAATGATCCAATTGGTCGTTTTTCTTCTGATACGCCGGCTCGTGAGCGACGAATGGCATTGGCAACTGCGTGAATAGCTTCTTTTTGTCCTACCACACGTTTGCCAAGTTCTTCCTCCATGTTTGCTAGTTTTTTTATTTCATCTTGCAACATTTTTGAGACAGGGATACCAGTCCATCTTGCTACCACAGCGGCGATATCTTCTTCGGTAACTTCTTCTTTAAGGATTGCTTCTCCATTTTGTACTTCTGCAAGTCTTTTTTCTTCATGTTGGATGGCTTGTTCTATCTGAGGAATTTTACTATAACGAATTTCAGCGACGTTTTGTAAGTCTCCTTGTCGTTCGGCAATTTCGGCTTCTTGTTTGAGGGAGTCGATTGCTTTTTTGTGGTTTCTTATTTTTGAAATGATTTCTTTTTCATTTTTCCAATGAATTTCTAATTCATGACTTTGTTCACGAAGATTTTCGAGTTCTTCTTTAAGTTTTTCTCGTCGTTCTTTTGATTCTTCATCTTTTTCTTTTTTGAGGGCGCGCATTTCAATTTCTAATTTCATCATGGTTCGTTTCATTTTATCAAGGTCATCTGGAAGGGAATCTATTTCCATACGGATAGCAGAGGTTGCTTCATCAATAAGGTCGATTGCTTTGTCTGGCAGTTGTCTGTCGGTAATGTAGCGGTGAGAGAGTTCAACGGCAGCTATAATAGCAGGATCAGTAATGCGGACACCGTGGTGTACTTCGTATTTTTCTTTGATACCCCGAAGAATAGCAATGGTATCTTCTTTGCTTGGTTCTAATACGGTAACGGGTTGAAATCGACGTTCAAAGGCTGCATCTTTTTCAATGTGTTGTTGGTATTCTTTGATTGTGGTGGCGCCAATGGTGTGGAGTTCCCCTCGGGCAAGAGCTGGCTTGAGCATGTTGCTGGCGTCTACGGCACCTTCGCTTGATCCTGCTCCCATGATGGTGTGAAGTTCATCGATAAAGAGAATAACTTTTCCTTTTGCTTCTTTTACTTCTTTAATAATGGCTTGGAATCGTTCTTCAAATTCTCCACGAAATTTTGTGCCGGCAAGGATGGATCCAATATCAAGGGCAATAAGTTCTTTGTCTTTTAAACTTTCTGGAACATCGCCATTTACAATGCGTTGGGCTAATCCTTCGGCAATTGCTGTTTTTCCGACACCTGGTTCACCAATAAGTACAGGATTGTTTTTTGTTCGTCGGGTAAGTACTTGCATGACACGACGGATTTCGTCATCTCTTCCAATAACAGGGTCTATTTTTTCTTCACGAGCGAGTTCGGTAAAATTTTTTCCATATTTTTTTAGTGCTTTGTATTCGTGTTGTTCATCGTCTTGTAGGGTGGGGTTTTCTTTTCTTAGGTCGGTTAACGTTTTTTGGGTGGTGGTATATTCAATGTTTTGTGTTGCAAGAATTTCGTGGATTGGGTTGCTGTTTTTTAAATAGGCGAGAAACATGTGTTCGATGCTAATGTATTTGTCATCCATGAGTTGCGCTTCTTTTGCTGCGAGATGGAGTACATTTATCATATTTTGTCCCATCATAATTTGACCAAATCCTGCAGTATTATTGCCAAATTGTTTTGGAAGGGTATTGATCATTGTTTGTACGTGTTGTTTGATGGCGGCAATATTCGCATTCATTTTTTGGAGCATTGCTTGAACAATTCCTTGTTGTTCAAGGAGTGCCATAAATGCATGTTGTGGTTCAATTTGTGGTTGACCATTTTTGTTTGCTATTTGTGAAGCAAGATATAAGGCTTCTTGTGCTTTTTGGGTAAATTGTTGAGGATTCATATGGTTAGGAATTACGGACCCGCCTGCCATGATGGCTTGTCGGGTAGGTACTCCGGATTTACTAAGGGTATAAGGTTTATTTTATCACTCGATACTATAGAGTGATAATTACTATACCATATTGATTTTTGTTGTCAACATATGATAGTATTGTACTATATTTAGCAAATTTTATGTATTTTTTGGGTGTAAAAATTTTTGAGAAGAGTCGGCAAGAGGCACAAAAGCAGGTTGCCATATTTTTGTCTTCAGATGAACAACATCGCATTTTTACGCCAAATCCAGAGATGATTGTAGATGCAGAGAAGGATGAAGAGTTTCGGCGGATATTAAACACGGGAAGTTTGAATATCTGTGATGGGATGGGGATTGCGTTATTTGCTGGGGGAAAGGTACAACGGATACCAGGAGTAGATTTTATGTTTGATGTGTGTGCGCTTTGTCAAAAATTAGGGAATGCAGTGTATTTTTTGGGAAGTGGGGATAAGGAAGTGCTTCATGAAGCAGTGAAGACGGTGGAACGAGTATTTCCTGAATTGAAGGTTGTTGGGAGTCATCCTGGAAATGATTTAGTGATGAGACAAGAACATAAGAAGACGACAAAAAAAGAAAGTAAAAAAATAACAAATCAATTAGTTTTTGATAAGGAAAAAAATGATGAATTGCTTGCGGAGATTATTCAAGCAGGACCGGATGTGTTGTTTGTTGGGTTTGGTCATAACAAACAAGAACGATGGATTGATCAATTTTTGGCAGAATTACCAAGTGTAAAGTTGGCAATGGGTGTCGGAGGCAGTTTTGATTATATTGCGGGAAAAGTGCAGCGTGCACCACGGTGGATGCGAACGGTGGGATTGGAATGGTTTTTTCGGTTGACTCAGGAACCTCAGCGATTCCCACGAATTTTTAAGGCAACGATTGGGTTTTTGTGGGTGATGATTCAGTATCGTAGGTTGAAGATTAAGGGGTAGCTTTTATTTGGGTTTACGTGTGAGAAAAAAATAGACAATCAATGAATATTATTAACATGCTATTATATGCTCGAAAATAGTGTACGAAAACATATTGAACAATTGCATCAAAAAAAGTTTAGAAAAGAGTTTGGAGAATTTTTGGTTGAAGGAGTGAAAGGAGTTGAAGAAGCCTTGGCAAGTGACATGGATGTGGTTGCCGTGGTTGTTGATGGCACAAGAAGAGAAGAACCACCCTTTGCCGCATTTATCCAACTGGTAGAAAAAGCTGGGGTGGAAATATTTTTTGCAGGAAGAAAAGACATCGCATATATTAAAACAACGGAAACATTCCCTGGCGTGTTGGCAGTAGTTGCTATGAAAGATACTTCTTTTCAAGCAGTACGTGGTTCTGGTCCATTTGTTTGTCTTGATGGGGTGAATGATCCTGGAAATTTAGGAACAATTATTCGTACGGCAGATTGGTTTGGCGTTTCTACTATTTTATTGGGGCAGGGGAGCGTTGATATGTATAATGAAAAGGTTGTTCGCTCTACGATGGGATCCTTTTTTCGGACGACGATTTGTAAAGTTTCTAACCTAGCGGATTCTCTTGAAAAATTCATATCTGAGGGGTATAGTGTCTATGCTTTTACCATGGAAGGACTTCCTGCTGCGGATTTGCGGGTGAAGCGTACGGATAAGGTTATTTTTCTTTTTGGTTCTGAATCTCATGGGATTAGTAGTGAGTTGCAGCGTCTTTGTACGGCATCATATACTATTGAGCGTAAAGGACAGGCGGAATCACTTAATGTCGGTGTTGCGGTAGGGATTGCTTTGTCGCATATTACTGATTAATTTTTACTGAATGTATATGATAAAAACAAGAATGGCTCCTTCTCCTACGGGAATGTTTCATATTGGGAGTTTGCGAACGGCATTGTATGATTATCTTTTGGCAAAGCATGAGGGGGGTATTTTTATGCTTCGTGTGGAAGATACGGATCAATCACGATTTGTTGATGGAGCGCTTGAAAATATGTTGTCTTCATTGTATTGGGCAAACGTTATTCCAGATGAGGGAGTTGTGTTTGATGAATCTCAACACGTTACTCAAAAAGGAAATAATGGTCCATATATTCAATCTGAGCGGTTAGCTATTTATGAGCAATATATTCAGCAATTGCTTGATAATGATTATGCCTATTATGCCTTTGATACGGCAGAAGAGCTTGAAGACATGCGCAATCGTCAACGACTCAATAAGCAGGCACCACGCTATGCTCGAAGTGAAATGAAAAATTCATTTACGCTTGGTATGGAAAAAGCAAAAGAATTGATTGCTGCTGGAGAAGAATACGTGGTACGCATGATTGTTCCTGAAAATGAAGAGTTAGTATTTACGGATTTGGTTCGTGGAGTAATTCGGGTAAATACCAATGAAGTTGATGAACAAATTTTGCGGAAATCTGATGGGTTTCCAACGTATCATTTGGCGGTAGTGGTTGATGATAATGCTATGGAGACTACGCATGTATTGCGTGGTGAGGAATGGATTTCTTCTACACCAAAGCATCTGTTGTTATACCGGTATTTTGGCTGGAAAGAACCATTGTTTGGCCATCTTCCTGTTATTATTAATGAAACAGGGAAAAAGCTGAGTAAGCGTCATGGTGATGTATCGGTTTCTTCATTTCAGGAAAAAGGATATTTGCCAGAAGCGGTGCTTAATTTTTTGGTATTGCTTGGATGGAATCCAGGGACTGAGCAGGAATTGTTTACGTTAGAAGAAATGGTTGCTTCTTTTGATATGAGTAAGGTACAAAAGAAACCAGCGGTATTTGATCGAGTAAAGTTAGATTGGTTTAATCAACAATGGATTAGGAAGATTGATGAGATGGATTTATTGGAGCGTTGTCTGCCATATTTGGAACAGTCTGATTTACTTATTGCTCAAGGAAATGGAACATGGGATACCAAAAATGGAACATCTGTTGATAAATCATTTTTGCTTCAAGTGGTATTACTTCAGAAAGATCGTATGGTTGTACTTGGCGATATTGTGGAAGCCATACGATTTGTGTTTGATTTACCAGAGTATGAGGCGTCATTATTGGTTTGGAAGAAATCTGATGCGGTTGGAGCTATGAAAATGCTGACTTTGCTAAAAGAGCAGCTTATGGCTATTTCTGTTGATAATTGGACTGCACAGGGCATTAATGATGTGATATTTCCATGGATTAAAGAGCATGAGTATGGTGTTGGTGATGTTTTGTGGCCACTTCGTGTTGCCTTGTCTGGACAACAATATTCTCCTGGACCATTTGATATTGCTGCCGTGCTTGGAAAAGAAGAAGTGCTCAAAAGAATTGATGTAGCGTTAGCTATGCTTGCGTAATTACTATTGTTATCAATAAAAACAGCGTCTTTGATCAAAGACGCTGTTTTTATTTGCTATTTTTTTCTTGAGTATCCGGTGTGTTGTATATAACACTTGTGAGACATTATTCATAATGTGATATACTATTATTCATGAAACGATATCATCTCCTTATTAGTATTTGTGTAATTTCGTTATTGCTTGGGGCAACTATTTCTCCATTTTTTGTGTTTTCTCAGGGAGATGGAAATAAAGAAGAAATTGAGTTGTTAAATCAAGAGATCCAAGCACGAAAGGATAAAGTAAAACGTATTGAACAGAGTATTGAAGAGTATAAGAAGAAAATTGCTTCAAAAAGAACAGAATCTGTTTCTTTATCAAATCAAATTTTTTTATTAGACAATAAAGTTGTGCAAATTGAGCTTGATATGGAAGCAACGCAAGAAAAACTCGAAACACTTGAACTTGAAATACGCCAATTGGGATTAACTATTGATGAAAAAGAGAAAGTAATCAAAAAACAAAAAGCGATCATTGCTGAGTTTATTCGTACGTTACACGAACAGGATGGAAAAGATATTATTGAAGTTATTGCTGCGTATGATAATTTTTCTGATTTCTACAGTCAGATTCAATATGTGGAGCGATTGCAACGAGATATTGGCAATAGTGTCCAATCGTTAAAAATTGCAAATGCCGAGCTTCAAGAGAAAAAAACACAAACAGAAGTACGACAAAAATCATACGAGGAATTGCAGCAAGAGCTTGAAGATCGTAAAAAAGATTTTGAAGAACAAACATTTTTGAAGAGTGATTTGTTGGCTCAAACACAGTCATCAGAATTACAATATAAGACGTTGGTATCAAATTTACGTTCTCAATATGAATCTGTTGAAAATGAAATTACGGGTATTGAGAAGGAAGTACGTCTTAAGTTGGCTGAACAGCAAAACACCAATGGGAATCAATTATCAAATGAAGATAAAGAAGGACTTCTTTCTTGGCCAACACCAAGTAGATATATTACTGCTGGTTTTCATGATCCTTCATATCCATATCGATATGTCTTTGAACATAATGCCATAGATATTAGAGCAGCACAGGGTACGGTAGTGAAAGCTGTAGCGTCTGGATATGTTGCTCGGGCAAAGCATTGTAGCGATTCCTCATGTTATGCATTTGTCATGCTTGTGCATTCGGGTGGTTTATCTACTGTGTATGGGCATTTAAGTAATATTGTGGTAAAAGAAGATCAATTTGTTGCACGCGGGGATCTTATTGGATATTCTGGTGGTACTCCAGGAACAGCGGGTGCGGGTCCATTTGTGACTGGTCCTCATCTTCATTTTGAAGTACGGAAAGAAGGTATTCCTGTTAATCCTTTGGGGTATTTAGTAAAAGATTACTAATAATAATTATTATTTGAAAAGATGGACGACTATCTTTTTTCTTTTGTATGGCTGATATATATTCTGATAATATTGTATTTCTTGATACTGAGTTTACTAATCTTGATATACGTAAAGGGGAGTTGCTTTCCGTGGGTATGGTAAAAGCAACAGGTGAAGAGTGTTATATGGAAATTGCGTATACGGGTGAGGTACATCCTTGGGTAGAAAAACATGTTTTTCCGTATCTAAAAAAAGAGTTTATCTCTCAGGAAGAAGCTCGTGAAAAGATTCGTACCTTTGTGGGGGATGGGTATCCATATATGATGGCCTATGTGAATCAGTTTGATGCCGTGTATTTGTATGATTTGTTTCAATCCCCAAAGGAACATCCATTTTTTTGGATTCCTATCGATTTTGCATCAATATTGTTTGCACGGGGGTATGATCCAAACAGTATGGGGCATCATGCATTTTTTGAAAAGCTTGGTATTGATAAGTCCGTATATAATTCCCATCATGCACTGGATGATGCGCGCATGCTTAAAGATGTGTACTATGCATTTCAGAAAACAATACATACCTATTAGCGTAGTTGTTTTTTCTTTATTTTTTTCAGGGTGTGTATATACGGAGCAGAAGGTTTCTTCTTTTGTTCCTCACATAAGTATATCTTCATCTACCACTACCACACCTGCTGTGGTGTTCCCATTTCAGGGAAATGTGACCACCTCTTTATTTATTGCTCATGCTGGGGGCACCGTGCTTAGTGATGACGTAAATGGAACAGGAACAAATAGTAAAGAGGCACTGGATGATAGTTATGCCTCAGGATTTCGATTTGTTGAGATGGATTTTTCGCTTACACGAGATGGAACATTATTTTTGTTTCATGATGGTTCTGAACGATATATAGGGTTAGATACATTGATTGGTGAGACGGATTATGATGAGTTTATGGGTAGGCGTTTTCAAGGAAAGTATACGCTTATGGATCTGACAGATTTATTGAAATATTTGCTTGAGCATGATAATTTATATATTATTACCGATTTTAAATCTGATTTTTATTCTTCAGTAAATACGTTGTTGTCTCATGATATATTTAGACAACACCCGGAATTGAAACAGCGGTTTATTATTCAGATATACGAACCAGAGCAGTTGAATCAAGTGGAACAAGGCGGCTTTGAACATATTATTTTTACCTTATATCGAACACCGCTGACAGATGATGAAGTCCTTGCATTTATACAAGAACATGTGTCAATTGATGCCGTAGCCATGTGGTGGAATGATCGATATACGGATGCCTTTGCAAAAGCAATTATGCAAGAAGGGTGTTTTGTCTATGTGCATACGATAAATGAACGATCTGTTATTGATCAATTTTTTCAAAAATCTGTAGGGGTATATACGGACTATATAGACGTAAACACCTATGCATTGTAATGGACGGAGATGTTTTTATCCACAAAATAGTGCTTGTATTCATTAAGAAATTCATGTTACTGTAAGGTTGTTACAATAATAAGGGAGGGGAATATGCATACAATTTATTTTGCTGCAAATTATTCAGAATGGGAGCTTTTTGCTCTTAGTATTGCTGATGAAACGCACGTACAACGTTACAGGGCTTCACAATATCCCTGTTTTTTTGATTCTCAAGTTGAGGTTGACGCCTATATGCGTTTTCGTACGTATTGTGCTCAACAAGTGGCACAAGATGATGATAACGTCTTGGAAAAATTATTTCCATCAGTATCTTCACTACAAACGTATTTTTATCAGTATGTATCTATGCATACTGTTTCTGATACATTTGTTGATATGGTATTTGATCTTCTTCATGCAAAGCCATTTTTGCCGCTTATTGATATTCGATCTCGACAGTTTGTGGCAACGTCTCATCGGAAACCGCAGACATATTCTCTTTTGTCTGATCATGCGTTGGTTGAATTGAGTGCGGCAATTAGTTATCGTCAACGGTCTCATGACGATATAGATATTGTAGGAGGGGAGTCATTACCATATTTTGATTCTTTACTCGATTTGGGACTTATTGTTTGTGTTGGGTCATCAATGGATAACGTTCGTGATCTTCTTGAACGGTATTCAACGGTGACTCATCGTTCGTGTATATTTTCGGTGACTCCAGATATTTCGTATCGAGTAGGATTTTCAGATTATACTATTGCTCTAACTGGTTCATTGCTTACGGCACTTACTATGGTGCATTCATTATATGTTTTTTCTTCAGAGGATTCGATATTTGATTTTTCTAGGCTTACCTATATATTACAATTACCAACAAATATTTTCGTTTCATCATCACCTGTGTATGTGAATTATCGTCAAGTATGTATCTGTATGCTCACTACAGTTGGATTTGATACATATTTTTCTCCAAATGCGCGTTCACATCATAATGTTATTGTTATTGAATAATATGGCATATAAATACCGAGATAGAGACATTTTGAGCATTCCTGAAGTAGATAGACCAAGAGAAAAATTAATTGCCTATGGTTCTTCACGGTTAACAAATGCAGAGTTATTAGCCGTAGTGTTGAGAACGGGTATGAAAGGAGAAAATGTTGTTTCTTTGGCAGAAAGAATTTTATCTAAATTTTCTTCAAAAGCAATTACGACCGTTACTTATGAAGACCTGACAAAGGTAAAAGGTCTTGGTGCGGCAAAATCTACTCAAATTGTTGCTATGTTTGCATTAACCAAACGATTGTCTGAAAGGAGTGATACAAAGGAACAACTATTATCCCCGAAAGATATTTGGAACGCTATGTATGATATTCGTACAAACAAGAAGGAACATTTTGTTGTATTTTATTTAGATGCAAGAAGTAGGCAAATTGCACGGGAAACTATTTCTGTGGGAACAATTGATAAAAATATTGTTCACCCTCGAGAAGTATTTGAACCTGCATTGCGTTATGGTGCTGCACAGGTTATTTTTTCTCATAATCATCCTTCTGAGGATCCTACTCCTTCTGATAAAGATGTCCTTTTGACAAGGAGACTTGTTGATGCTGGTGCTATTATGGGTATTGAGGTACTTGATCATGTTATTGTAGGCAAAGAATTATTTTTTAGTTTTGAAGAACATAAGTTAATGTAAAAAAATATGAGGATAGTAGGGGAGGAGGTGGTAGGATTGTGAATATCATTGTATGGTTACATACCTGTTAGGTACAGGAGAAGGAGGGGGCACCCCCAAATAAATAATTGAGAATAAAATATATATCTCAGTGTATTAAAAAGAACTCACTTACATAGTGAGTTCTTTTTGTGTCGCACAATGTGTCTTTCTTTTTTATGAAAAATAGAGGGGGAGTACTCTTGATATGAATATTCTTTTGTTATATCGTTTGGTTGATATTTTTTTATTACTACTGTATTGCATGAATTGTTTTGTGATGTTTATTTGTATATTTATGTCATCATCATGTTCTTTTATTGTTTATTTTTTGATAGTATTCTGTTGGTATGGAAAAGTTATTTAAGTCACTGGTATGATGTTACCTAGGGTAAAAAAATGGGTATTTTGTTGTGTCGTAAAATGGAGGATATTTCGCTATATGTAGCCAAATAATAGGTAGTAGATAGTTATGTATGTAGAAAGCTAATTCCATTAAAGAATACCTATAAAAATAATAGATTTTTGTGATAAATTGTATAATAATATATACGTATATTAATTATTATTTTATATGAAGGAGAATGATAAATGGATAGTATGGAGTAAATAGTTATTAGGTATTTATGTAGTGGAATTGGTAATAGTGTTTAAGGGCTTGTGTCGTATAAGGTATATTGTGCGACGCTATGTATATTATACTAATATGCCTTGTTTCACACCTAATCTCTTTACTACACCCGTTCATTTATCATTTTGTCTTTTCCCCCTTTTTTATTCCCAATAGACTTGTGGCAAAAATTGCAGATTAACATATGAAATATTTGGCACGGGAATTTCATTTTTTTGGATAAGTTGTTCAAGCGTATATATTTGTTCTAGTGGATCTTTATTGAAATCAACAAATAGTTGCCACCCTTGTTTGGTGTGAATAGTTGCTCTCCCCTGTTTTTCTGTAAGAGTAATATAAGAAAAAGGAATGTTGCTTTGTTTGGTAAGCCGATTGTATATGGTGACAATATTTGTTGCAATTGTTGGTGACAATATTTGTTCTTGTTCCTGTATGGTTGATGAATTTATTTGATTGTACAATATGGGGTACTCCCCTACTTCTGCGGTGATTTGGGTGGTATCTGGCGTATGATATGTTTCTAATACTTTTGTTATCGGTTTTTCTTCGCCTTCTTCGGTAAATATTATAGTAGTGGTGGTTACGTTTTTCCATTCTTCTTTAAAAACTTTTCTTATTTTTTCGGTGACATATCCATCTGTCCCTATTTTTACATATTCCTCTCCGTTGTCATAGATAATGGTGGCTATTTTTTCTTCTATAAAAATAGAGAGACTGTTTGGAAAGTTCTTTTCTACTTTTACTGTTTCTATGGGAAATTTTTCAAGAAGAATATCCTTTATTTCATCTACATCTACCAAAAAATAGTTATTACCAGGGAACACAAAAAGTTTTTTGTAGTTTAAAATGCTTTCTATTGTATTTTGTACTTCTTCGATATTTATCCGTTTTGTTCCGGTAATAGTTGTTTTTTTGATATGAAAAAAACTGTGATACATCGCAATGTAGAGGCATCCTATTATACTTATGACAAGTGTGATGATTTTTAGTTTCTTTTTGAGATAGTAATGAGTGTCTTCTTTATCAAAGGGATTTTGTTTTCTTTTTCTCCAAGAAAAATCTTTGTTGTGTTTATATGGGCTTGGTACATCTCTTTCTTGTGTGTTTGCCAATCTTCCTGATTTTGTGGTCAGGCGTTTGGTCATTTTTCTTTTGAATTTGTATGGATTAAAGAGTCCCTTCTTTTTTGGCATAGATGTTATTAGAATCCTCGTTTGTATTTTCTGATGGTCTCCACAAGCCAGTTAAGCCAATATTTTGGTGTAAGTGGTAAATCATGGCAATGAAGTAGATCTTTTTGTTCTCCACCAAATCCACGTTTAAAATGTCCTATGCCAGCAAATGGATGTGTTTTTTTTGCGTGTGGTGGTTCTACTCCCCAAAAATTGTACCAGGTCATTCCTCTTTTTTTTGCTTCTTTTATGACTTCCCATTGGACAAGGTATGAACTGGGAACTTTTTTGTTTGTGTTGAGTGATGCACTATGCCGATATACTGCCATGTTTCCATAGAACATGATGATTGCTGAAGCGTCTATTGTACCATCTGGTAGCGTTGCTTCAAAAATGAGTGCTTGATTATGTTTGTTGAATATTTCAAATTCATCGTTTATATATTTTCTTGAAAATCGATGGAATTTTAGTCTTTTTGCGGTTTCATCCAGCAATTTATGTAAGGTGTTTAATCCTTCAGCATGTTTTTTTTGTACGATTACGCCTTCCCGTTCACAGCGCCGAATAAGGTTTCTGTGATTTTTTTTCATGTTTTTTAGGAGTGTTTCTTTGGATACGGTAAGATTTAATAGCCAACTATTTTCGGCAAGGACGTGCATGGGAGCTGAAATAAATCCAAGATCTTTGAGTGTTTTCTGGGTAAGTTTACTATCATCAGTGAGGGGGCTGATTCTGATAAAATTGAGGTGTTGTTCTTTTGCGTATGCTTTGAGTGTATCAAAAAATTGTTTGACGAAAGTTTTGTTTTTGAAATCAATAATTGGTCCGTATGGTAGATACAGGAAATTTCCTCTTTTTGCATGGGTGGTAACCGCTAGGCTTCCTCCTATTAATGTATTTTTTTCATCATACACACCAAATATTACATACTGTTCGCCAAGTTTTTCGTAAAATTCTCCATATAATGTTGACTGCACGAATACGCTGTAGGGAGTATTTTTATTGAATGTTTCCCATTCTTGATGATTGTCTAATTGTTTTATATGAAACATACCGGTGTTACTTGTCGTTAAAAAGTGCTATCACACGGTTTTGGTCTTTTTTGGTTATAGTGTGATGTATTGGAAGATTTATTGATGATTTGGCTAATTTTTCGGCAATGGGGCATGATCCTGGTGTGTATGCCGTGATGGATTGATCTTGTGGTGTTGGATCTATGACTGATTTGTACCATATTCCCAATATGATGTGCTGTTGTTTTGCTTTTTGTATTATTGTTTGTGCATGTTTAGATTGAATGGTGTATCTCAAAAATTTTGTGTTTGTTTCAATTTGTGGGTGAGTTATTGTTTTTGTGGCTAGGTGTTGTGTGTAGTATGCTGCTTTTTGGTTTCTCTTTTTTTGAATATGATCAATATAGCTGAGTTGATTGAGAAGTATATGGGCAAGTACATTTGGCATTTGTGTTGGGTAGTTTGTATCATACTCCCCTTTCTTTTCATTTGCAGAGATGATGGTGCTGGTGAGTGTTATTTTTTTGCTTATCGCGAGAAGTATCTTTCCGATTTTGATATTGTATGTTTTTTTTGCAATTGCAAATACGGGATATTTACATAAATGTCTGGCGATGTGGTGTCTTTTTGTTTGTGGAAGTGCATCGCGATAGGTTTTCATGGTTTTGTATATTTTCTCATGTGGAGTTATCATGGCTCCTCCTCGGACACAAGAAACAACTTTTTCACCACCAAAACTATAGATGGCCGCATCTGCATACGTGCCTGTTTGTTTGCCGTTGTAGACAACGTTTATAGAATGGGCACAATCTTCTATTGTTTTTAGTTTGTGTTTTTTGGCAATAGGAAGTATGGCATCAAGATTTGCTGGATTACCAAAGGTATGTTGGATGATGATGGCTTTTGTTTGTGGAGTTATTTTTTGTTCAATATCTTTGGGATCCATGTTGTATGTTTTTTCGTTTACGTCAATATATATGGGTGTTGCTCCAGACCATTTGATGGCGTTGACAACAACAAGACAGGTATACGCTTGTACAAGAACATGATCGCCTTTTTGTATCCCGAGTGATTTGAGACTATAGAGCAATGCTGAACGTCCACTATCTATGGTGAGTGCGTGTGGGGTGTTGAGGTGATGTTGGAGCCATTGTTCTACTTTTGTTGTTTGTTTTCCTTTTTGCCAGGAAGTCCATTTCCAAGGAAATAATAAATTGGCACAGGCTATTCTTCTGTCCTGTGCGGTCATGTTTGGCATGAAGCCCGTGAATATAGGTTTACGTTGTTTGGCAGGCATGTTGTTCTCGTTCTAGTTCTTTATAAATAATGCTTGGCATTCGGTTTTCCAATAGAATAACGACATTTTGTTCTTTTAAGGATTGGAGATATGTGAGTAATTGTTCGTGATTTTCTATAAGTTCTATCGTAATTTGGTATTTTTTGAGGATTCCTTTTGCAAGTGCTTCATAAGAATCTTTGCTAATAACAATCAGTGTGTCTGCATAAAAGGAAATTTCTTCGGCAATGTTTTTGTGTAGTTGTTCGCTTTGTTCTCCCAGTTCTGTCATGCCTCTTGTGATAACAATTCTCTTTTTATGTGAAGGAAAACTACCAAGGACATCGAGTGCAGCTCGAAATCCATCTGGATTGGCATTGTAACTATCATTGATAATTGTTGCATCTCCATATTTGCAAATATTTAATCGGTCTTTGGGTGGGGTAAGTTGTTCTACTTGAGTTTTTATTTCTTCGTTTGTGAGGTTGAAATATTTGGCAGCAATGATACAGGCAGCTATGTTGGTGCTGTTGTGGCTCCCATGAATATTTTTTATATGATAGCTGAAGGTGTGTTTTTGATCTGTTCCTTCAATAAGAATGCCGTCTTCTTTTTTGTTTGTTGCGTTTGTGATGAGGATGTGTGGCGTATTATCTTCATCAAGTCCAAATGTTTGTACAGGAGCTTTAAGTTCGTGAATGTATTTCATGGCATGGATATTGTCGGCATTGGTGATGACGAGTCCATTTTCGGGGATTGCTCGGAGCAATTCATATTTTGTGTTGGTGGTGTTTTCTAATGTGCCAAACAGTGAAAGATGTTCTTCGTTAATTGCGGTAAGAATTCCTACTATTGGGCATACCATGTCTGCAATAATTTTTATTTCTCCTTTTTTGTAAGCACCCATTTCTACAATATAGATGTCAACGCCGGTAAAGTTTGTTGAAAGAATATGCTTGGCTACGCCGATGTCGGTGTTAATATTTTTGGTTGGGGTAACAACGTGGTATTTTTTTCCGAGTATTTGAGCAAGATATGTTTTTGTGGTTGTTTTTCCGTAACTACCTGTGATACCAATAACTTTGAGGTCTTTATATGCTGATAATTTTCTTTTTGCTTTAAAAATGTACCATTTTTTAATGATCGTGGTGGGATATGAAAAACATACAATAATAGCAGAGAGAAACAGAAAACGAAATGCGAGGAATAAGAGAAATAGTTGCCATGATTTTAAATACATGACGATGCTTGCCTCTACGAGGAGTGCAATTCCTGTAATGAGTAATACTTTTTTGGTGAGGATTGGGCGGCGTCTTATTTTTTTGTATAGAAGATAGATATTGCAGGCAACATCTAGGGCAAATATGGTTAAAATAACATTTGCGGTTGGGAAAATTTCTCGGAGGAATACATAGAGCCCTATGGTGAGCACTGCTCGTGTTGCGAGTGGGTATGATTTCCAAAAATCTTGTCCTTTTTTGGTGGAAAAAAAATCTCGCATGAGATCTATGCGGTATTCTTTGAGTTGCCAGATATATAAAAATCGTGCGTAATCTATAGATACGCTGACAAACCACAAGCACGCAATAGCGATGTATATTGGATGGAGATATATCATATGCTTGTTTTTATTAGCGAGTAGAATTCGTGGAGATGTGGTTCATGGTGAAGCCCGTGTGTTCCTTCTTCTATTATATGCATTTGGCTGTCTTCTAGCAATGTGTGGATTTTTTCTCCATAGTGAAGTGGAGTGTAGGTGTCTTTTTTCCCCCAGATGATGGTGGTTTTGGTGGTAATGGTTGGAAGCAGCGGTGTGAGGTCTTGGCGGATGATTTTTTGGTAAATCTGTTTCATGATGCCGGAGGTTTCCTGATAGTCTGGGGAATCGGCAGCTTTGTAGAGAAGTTTTTTGGCGAGTGGTTGGAGCGATTTTAAGAGTGGAAATGACAGTAGCAATTTCCCTATTTTTGCTATGGTAGCAAATAGTGTCCGTTTGAGTGATTTTTTTGGGCGGATGATTGCTGCGCCTACTAGTATAAGCTGATCGGCAAGGTGTGGATTGGTTGCAATGAGTTGGGTTGCAACGGCTCCGCCAAAGGAATGACCCAATACAACGATTGATTCTTTTTTGTTGTCTATTGATGCTATTTTATTTTTTACGAAGTCAGCATATTCTTCTACTCCCCATACGGTATTTGGACATGGTTCGTTGCCAAAGCATGGCAGTTCGATAACGTGTACATCAAAATCATCCTTTGCCATTTTGGTGAAGGCGTGCCAAAGTTGTTTGTTGCTATTCCAACCTGGGAGGATGATTAACGTTTTCATATGCGATATACGATGCTAATCTACGAATTATTTGATGAGATCTTTTCCTATGTATGGAACGAGTGCTTTTGGTATGTGGATGCTTCCATCTTTTTGCTGGTGTTGTTCAATGAGGGCAAGTGGAAATCTGCTGAGTACGACGGCGGTTCCGTTTAGGGTGTGGACGTATTCATTTTTTCCCGCTTCGTTTTTGTATTTGATGTTGAGTCTTCTTGCCTGATAGTCGGTGCAGTTGCTGGTGCTGGTGATTTCACCATAATCGCCATCTTTCATGGTCATAGCGGCTTCTATATCAAATTTGCGGTAGGCTGGTCCACCTAGGTCTCCTGTTGGGATGTCTATAACGCGGTATGCTAATTCAAGACCATCACAAATTTCTTTTTCAATAGTAAGTAATTCTTGGTGGAGTGATTCACTGTCTTCGGGTTTGCAGAAGATAAACATTTCAAGTTTGGTAAATTGGTGGACACGGTAGAGGCCTTTACTCGTTCGCCCATATGCACCTGCTTCGGTACGGAAGCAGTGAGAAATAGCGGCATATTTTTTTGGCCCGTTTGAGAGGTCGAGAACTTCGTCTTGGTGGTATCCACCAATGGTGATTTCTGCGGTACCAATGAGGCTAAGGTTTTCGTTTTCAATATTGTAAATTTGTTTTTCTTCTCCACGTGGGTTGAATCCAATGCCTTCTAATACTTCTTGTTTGGCGAGGTCTGGTGTTTCAATAAGCGTATAGCCGTGTTTGCTTAGAATGTCCATGCCATAATTAATGAGTGCTTGGTTGAGGCGTACTGCATCATTTTTGAGGAAGTAAAATTTTGATCCGGTAACTTTTGCACCACGTTCAAAATCGATGATGTCGAGGGTTTCCATGAGTTCTACATGATCTTTTGCGGGGAAATCAAAGGCTGGTAGATTACCGTGCATTTCGAGTACGTTGAAATGTTCTTCGCCACCAATGGGGCTGTCTGTATGGGTACGGTTTGGAATTTGCAAAAGTAATTCATGGTATTCTTGTTCAGTTGGAGCGAGTTGTTCTTCCAGTCCTTTAATAGTCTCACCTACTTCTTTCATTTTTTGCATTTCTTCTGGTGTTGGTTTTCCTTTTGATCCTTGGTTTCGTGTTGCGCGAAGTTCTTCAATTTGTGTTTTGATTGTTCGTTTTTGTTCATCTAATTCAAGGAAGTGATCAATATTAACAGTAACATGACGGTTTTTGTTATTTTCTTTTATTTTATCTACGTTATCTCGAATGTATTTTATGTCTAGCATATGGGTTACAAATGACAAATAATCCTAATTTACGAATATTTTTTATAGTGAATGTTTTTTGATTATTTGTTGGAGTGTGGGTTTTATTTCTTTCCAGAGGGCTTGATTATTCCCTACAAGGTCGTGGTTGTGAACGTCTTCTATATCATACCATTTTGAAGCTAATACTTCTTCATCATTGGTGTGTGGTGTTCCGCCAATGACTTTGCATACATACGGTAGAATATGAAGTTGATAGTGTAGCTTGCCGTTTTGTCTGGTCCATTCTTCTGTTTGAATGTGTGGAAGGAGTTCGATAATTTCTATATCTAAGCCAGTTTCTTCTTTTGCTTCGCGGACAACGGATTGACGAGTGTTTTCTCCAAAGTCTACTCCCCCACCTGGGAATTCCCATTTGTTATGTGTGTGGGGGTTTTTGGGGTCATTGCGAAGGTTCATGAGGATCTTTCCTTCTTGAATGATAAGGGCCGCAGGGACGATAAGTTGTTTGGAGCCGTATTGGTTTGCAATGTAGTATTTTATATTGTGAAGGGCATTTCCTCTATGACTGATTTCTGATTTTTCTGCGAGGGATAATTGTCCGTACGATTTTTGTTTTTCTTTGATATAAAAAAGTCTGTTGTAGCCCCAATCGTTTTGTCCGGTTTTTTCTGTTGGTTCGGTTAATATTTCTCCGTGTAATGTTCCTTCGCTAATAAAGCTGCTGCTTCTTTCTGGGTCATGTATCACAAGAGCGCATTTGAATGATGCAGATCGATCATGGGTAGGTTCCATTTTTTTGAGAAAGTTGTTGAAATGTTCATCATCTGATCGAAGGAATCTGCCAACTTCAATGCCTGGCCAGCCATTTAGTTCATGAACAAATAATCCGGTGTCGTCGGCGATGGTGATGTAGCCACTTTTTTGGGCATAGTAGGTTGCTTTGATAAGTGCATTTGCAACAAGGCTGCCACCATCTTCTACTGGTTCTTCTATTGTTTCGGGAAGATCATTGAGACTTATAAACTGTACGTCTTGGGTTTGCAGTTTATAGAGTATTTCTTTGAGTTTTCCTTCATTCGTGGTGGCAATGAGGATGGTGGGGCGATCTGTTCTCATAAAAGGCACGTTATGTTTGGGAAAGAATTTTTTGTTTGATGATGGTTGATTTGTGGGTGTCTTGTTTGTATGGTTTTAGTCGTATAACTTTTGTGTGTAGCCCGAATTCTTTTATTTTTTGTTCGAGTTTGTCTGTGTAATGGGTTTGATCGTAGCCAAGGGCGATGATATCTGGTTGGTTGTCTTGTATTACTTTGTAGACGTCTTCGTTGTTTCCCATGATAGCAGTATCTATTAGGTCTATGTGTTTTAGTAGGTTCATGCGTTCTTGTTCGGTGTGAACGGGAACATCTTTTTTTAGGTTTGCTACGCGGTGATCTCTTGCAACTACTACGGTGAGGGAATCTCCCAGTTTTTTTGCTTGAGTGAATAAATCAATATGACCAGGGTGCAAGATGTCGAAGGTGCCAAATATCATGACTGTGTTAGGCATACGGTTTAGAGCCTACGGCTTAAGGATTACATTAGCAGTGTACATTATTCATTAGAGAGTTTTTCTCCTTCTCTTATTCCATCATTGGTGAATTCTACTTCCCATGGTGTGTTGCTATTTTGGGATTGATACCTTTTGCAATAATCTGCGAGGATACATCCTTCGTAGAAGAATATTTCTCCGTTTGGCTGCCAACCGGATTTTACAATGTTAGATATTTTTTGTGTTAGTTGGTGTATGTTCCCTGATGCTTTTTCATATACTTGTGCTGTTTGGCTGTCTTCTGGTGTATTGCAGTAGAATAGTAAATATTTTTCGTCTGGTGATTCTTTGTATGACGAGATTCCTTCTTCTTGGCATATTTCTTCTTTAGTGGGCTGTTGTGGTGGTGTGTCGGTTTTTTTGGCAGGTGTTTGGATGTCTGTTTTTGTGGTGCCGCAACCAGTACTTATAAACATTATGCACAAAAGTAGGGTGAGAAGTTGTTTGTTCATAATGATTTTTTTGTTATGCAAGTCCAATTTCATCGGCTATTTCGCGGATAGCGTCGATGGCAAGTTGTAAAAATTCATCAAGTGGAATGCCGAGTTTTTCGCATTCTTTGATAACTTCTCTATTTACTTTTGCTGCAAATTTTTCGTTGGTAAATTTTTTCTTGAGTGATTTGAGATTGAGTGAGGCAATTTTGTCTGGTCGCATTCGGGCTGTTGCATATACGAGTCCGGTAATGGTTTCTCCTGCTGCAAGGGCATATTGGATTTCGCAGTCACGGGTCATGTTATCTAAATTTGCGCATTCGCAGCCATAGCCGTGCGAGAGGACATCTTGCATAAATTGTTCACTAAATCCGGCCTCGCCAAGAAGTTGGGGCATTTTTGTAAGATGAGTTTTTGGTTCGTGTTTGGTGAGTCCCCAATCGATATCGTGCAGCATACCGAGCATTCCCCAGTATTCTTCATTTCGTCCTAAACGACGAGCAAGAGCACGCATAACAACTTCACTTTCACGGTAGTGATGAAGGTCTGCTTCGTCTTCATTATATTGGAGGACGAGTTGCCAAGCTTCATCACGAGACATTGGGAGGTCGGTGGTGCTTCTTCCTATGGTATCTTCTTGTTGTTGTGGTTTTGTTGTTTCGGTATTTTTTTGTTCTGGTTTTTTTGTTTCATGTTCCATGTCTAATGGTTTCATGAGTGGAAATGCTGTTACTTCACGAATGGTATGTGATCCAGTGATAAGCGCAGTGAATCGATCAATACCAATACCGGTTCCTGTTGTTGGTGGCATGCCGTGTTCTAGTGCTTCTACGTAATCGTGATCGTAGTCCATTGCTTCTGCATCTCCTGCAGCGGCGCATGCGGCTTGATCTTCAAATCGTTCTCGTTGATCTATTGGATCGTTGAGCTCGGTGTATGAGTTGCTTAATTCAAAACCACTGACGACAAGTTGGAACATATCTGTGTAGCGAGGATCTTTGGCTTTTTTGGCAAGCGGTTTGAGTTCTACGGGATAATCCAATACAAATGTTGGTTGGATGATGTTTGGTCGTGCTGCTTGTTTGTATAAGCTATCAAGGAGTGATCGACGGGATTCTCCTTTTTCTACGGTGTATCCTTTTTCTTTCATGGCGGCGGCAAGACTGTCTGCGTTGTCGTAATTATTGATGTCTATGCCGGAATGTTCTACAACGGCATCGTGAAAGGTGATGCGTGGGTATGGTGCTTGAAAGTTGATGGTGTGTCCTTCGTGTTCTACTTTTAGGGTGTCGATACTTTTTTCAATAACAAATGGCAACAATTCTTCGTGGAGTTTGATGTTGTCTTCTAGGTTGGCGTATGCCCAGTAGAATTCGATCATGGTGAATTCTGGATTGTGTTGATGACTGACGCCTTCGTTGCGGAATGCTCTTCCGATTTCAAATGTTTTTTCGAAGCCACCTACCATGAGTCGTTTTTGCCAGAGTTCTCCAATACAGATGCGTAGGTGTACGGGAAGATCGTAGGCGTTGAGATGAGTATCAAATTTTTCTGCCATGGCTCCTGAGGCAACGGTTTCGAGGATGGGTGTTTCTACTTCAATAAATCCTTTGTCGTTGAAAAATTCTCGCATGTAGCGGAGGATGTGTGATCGAACAATGATTTTTTCTTTTTGATCTTTGTTTACCAAAAAGTCGAGGTAGCGTTTTCTGTATCGCATCTCGTCGTCTTGGAGTCCGTGATATTTGTCTGGGAGTGGTCTGAGTGCTTTTGCAAGGAGTGTCCAGTTTGTGATAAGAATAGATTCTTCACCTTTTTTGGTAACAAAGCGGGTTCCTTCTACGCCAATGATGTCGGCGATGTCTATTTTTTTTGTGAAGAGTTTAAATTGTTCGTCACTGAGTTCGTCTTTTTTGTAGACGACTTGTATTTTTCCTGTTTGGTCTTCTATATGGACAAAGGTAAGTTTTCCCATGTCTCTTTTTGCCATGATTCTTCCAACTACTTGTACGGTGTTGCCGCTTGGTTGTGCTGTGGCTTCTTGTATGGTGTGTTTTCTTTGTACGGTGTTTGGATATGGATTAATACCTGCGGCTTCTAGATCGTGCAGTTTTTGGAGTCGTACTTCTCTTTCGTCGTTGATGTTTAGTTGTGGGGTGTTGTTGGTTTCCATATTGTATGTATAATTTGCCTTATTGTAGCAAAATGTTCTAAAAAAAACAAATCCCGCAATGGTCTGCGGGATTTGTTTTTTTGTTGCTTTGTTTAGCTTATTTTTTGAATTTCGTAGATTTGCGTCCCCGCTGGTACGACAATCTCAACTTTGCTTCCTTTCTTTTTTCCAAGAAAAGCTTTTCCTATTGGTGATTCGTTGGAAATTTTTCCGCTCATTGGGTCTGCTTCTTGGGCACCAACAATAGTAAACGTGCGTTCTGTGCCGTTTATGGTTGCGGTGAATGTGCTGCCTATGCGAATTTTGTCGCTGTCCCCTGCTTCAATAATTTCGCTGTTGTCTAGGATTTCTTTGATTTCTTCTACGCGTCCTTTTGCCCAGCCCATGTCTTCTCGGGCGGCGTGGTATTCGGCATTTTCTGAGAGGTCTCCGTTTTGGCGAGCTTCGTCTATGCGTTTTGCGAGGTCTGGCATTTTGTGTTCAATAAGTGCTTCGAGTTCTTGCTCGAGTTCTTGTTTTTTGTCTGTTGTGATGTGGTATATTTGTGTCATATATTTTCTTTCAAGAATATTGACTATATCAAGGATTGGGGATGGTGTCAATGGAATAGAGAATTGCTGACTTTTATAGTATCAAATGTGAGTGATGATTACTATATTATTACATGCCTTGAAGTCTAGTTAGTTAAAAGTACGTCTTAAAGAAGACGTACTTTTTTTTTATATTTATTTATTGTAGCTCCACAGGGCTAACGCGCCACTATGGAGCTGGCTGTGTGCTGCTTACCACTCGCAAATATGGGTGGAGGCTTGAGGGCCGTAACCTCATACACGCTGTTATATGAAATTTTAACCCCACTTAGTCGAATTTAAGCATTATGTAGAATATTCCAATTACTGATAAGAGAATTGCCGAAATGCCGATCGTTTTAAAAACTTTATTATTCTCTAGTTTTTTGCCAAATATAAGAGCGATAAGAATTCCGACAACAAGCCAGATTGCTAAATTTGCAAAAAACATTGGCCACATATCAGATGGCGGCCAATCACTACCCATTGGAGGAACTGGGTATTCGAAGGCTTTAAACGGAAATCCCCCTGTTGCTATTGGCTTGTTTATATCTTCAAAGGCATTTGGCAATTCTCGGTATGAGCAGAATAGAGTGAGCCATTGAAGGATTACATCTATTCCTAACGCAGAGATAATTTTTTTCTTCATAATATTTGTGGGATTAAAATTTCATATAACGTTTTGGTATATCTGATGTTTGCCGTAGCGTAGCGGAGGCAAATATGGGTGG